>NZ_JBSGBY010000049.1:0-22877 GCF_053601505.1 Nocardia sp. NPDC004722 | reverse complement strand
CTGGCATCCGCGGCTGCGGATCGCCTCGATGCCCTCGCCGAGCGTGTCTCGACCGAGGACGCGGGCCTGGCGGATCGACTCGACGCGCGGCTGGTGGCTGTCGACCGTTACCTCCTGGCCCTCGAGGGCCCTGCGACCCATACCCCGATGGGTCTGGAACCGCTACTGGCAGAACAGATCTTGCGTGAGCGCGAGGAAGGCGGCTCGGCATGAACGAGGCGGAACCGACGACCGAGGTCTTGGTGCGCGCCGCCGACGCGGGTGACACCTACCTGTCCTGGACGTGGTTGGACGACGCGCCCGAGACCCGGGTCGCCCGGCTCGACTCGGGGGCACTGGACGCGGCGCTCCGCATTCTGGAGGCCACGCTCGCGCACCCACGGCGGCTGGACGGCGGGGTGCCGGACCGAACGGAATCCAATGAGCAGGTGCTCGTTCGCGTATTCACCACCGGAGCCTTCAGCTCGCTCGCGGGTGAAGCCGAACTGTCCGTGCGGCTCGCGGCCGCGGTGCTCCCGCCGCGACTGCGGACGGAACTTGTTGCGCGGGCGGCACGAACGCGGGTGCGGATCCGGATCACACCGAGTCCCCGACTGGCCCAGGTGCCGTGGGAGCTGCTCGCAGTGGACGACGACCGACGGCTGCTCGAGGTGGCCGTCGTCGTGCACGACCCGCCCGCGACCCTCTACGTCGCGCGCAGTCGGCAGCCGGTGCCGTGGGAACACGTGCGGGACCTGCCGCCGGTGCACGTCATCGACCCCGTCCTGCCCGCGAGCGCTCGCCATGGATTGCTCAATGTCTACACGGAACCGGCCGATCTCGCGGCCGTCGACGAGATCCGTGCCCGCGTGTCCCGGCGTGATCGCCGGGTGCCCCGCGAGCGTGGGGTGCGCGGATCCGGTCGCCCGGTCGTGCTCACGCCCGTCCAAGGCGAGGTCACCCGGGTACAGCTCGCGGCCACACTGTCGCGCGGATGCTCCCGGCTGTTGTACCTCGGCCATGTGACTGCGGTTGCGAACGAACCAGGCTCGGCCGCAATACATCTCAACGATGTCACCGGCGCGCCGGGTGAGGGTGCGTGGGGAATGGCCGCACCCTGGGTGCGTCGTGGCGACGGGTCCGCCGTCGTCCCGCCCGGGTCGCATCTGCCCCTGTGCGCACTGGATCTGTTGCTGGGTACGACTCAGTCGCAGGATCCGCGGGTGTGGGCGCGATACGGTGCGGTCCGTGCCCAGCCCGGCCACGAGATCTGGCGCATGCCGACCCGGGTGGCGATCATCGCGTGCGAGGGCGGCGTTGATTTCCGCTCCGCGGAGACCTTCGGCCTGATCATGGCGGCTCTCGATGCCGGGGCCGAATTGGTGACCACAACCCGATGGGTGCTGCCCACCGACACCGCGTTTCGCAAATTCACGACGCTGCCCGCGGCACGGCGGCCGACCACACGGCTCGCCCTCCAGGTCGATGCCGCACACGACGCCACCGATCCCATTGCGACACTGACCGATTGGCAGCGGCAGCAGTTGTCGAGCTGGCGCGAAACCGGCGACATCGGGTACACGCCGCTGCTGTGGGCCGCGCTCACCAACACTTACGCACCCGCCGATCGCTGCTGACGCGAGGCAGTGACCGCGAGTAGCCGATTGTCGTCCGATCGCACGACTGCCGATGGCCGTACGGGAGCGAGAGAATCGACGGCGAAGGCTCGCCACCACATCGCAAAACGCCGGAAGGCCCAGCTGTGCATACCTTTTCCCTCCTCCATCACCACGACGCCGCGGCCGCCGCACACTGCGCCGCGATCCTCCGGTAGGCCGCCATGCTCTCGAATCAGATGCTGGCCGCGGTTTTGCTGGTCGACGCGGCGGTGGATGTCGCACGGGACGAGGCGATCGCCGGACGAGACCGCCGCCGCGCCGAGGCCGAACAACAGCAACGAATCAGCCGGGAGCGGGAGGAACGGCGACGTCGGCGCATGCTGACCCAGGCTGGTCAACTCGCGCTCGCCGCGGTCGGGGTCGCGTTCGTGACCGCCGTGTTCTGGGCCATGTGCGCGGCCACCGACAGCAAGATCGCGCACACGGTGTGGTTCAACCTCGCCAATGTGCGTACGCCGACCTTCGGCGACTTCGTCGGATTGTGGATCTACATCGCGATCACGCTGCTGATCGGCGTTCTCGTCCTGCTGATTCTCGGGTCGAACCTGCCCTATCCCGAAGAGGCCGAGATCATTTCGAGCCCCGGTCGGTGGGGCTTCGGTATCGGGATCGTCCTGTTCATCATCGAGGCGACCACCGGTGCGGGCGGCGGGGTGTGGTGGCTGCCGGCAGTATTCGGCGTACTCGGCCATGGCGGTTACGGACTGTTCCGGCATGCGCGGGCGAACGGATAAGTGATGAGCAGCGCGGGAATCACCTACCGGGTGGTGTCGGAGAGCGTGCTGCGCGAACAGGCCGAGCAGCGACTGCGGCAGCTGGCGTCCCGGGCGCGCCGCATGTCGCAGCGCTGTGTCGCTGCCGGGCTGCCCGAACTTGCGGTCGCCGACGCCCGGTCATTACCGAACTCGACGGCGATCAACGCTGAATGTGCACGGTTGGAAGCCGTTCTGGGCGAGACCGAGTCGGCGGTGCAGGCGGCGCATATCCGCCGCCGAGCCCAGCAGATCAATCGCGAACTGGCGGCGACGCTCAGTGACTTGGCAAGTCGGGAGAATGCGGCTGCGCCCGCCCGGCAGGTGGCCGCGCCGGCAGCCGTCGATACCGCCGACGCGGAGCGGCGGCAACGGCTGACCTACCGGGTCCAGCGGATGCTCGCCACCTTGCTGGAGCCGTCGCCTGAGCTGGAGCGTGCCGGGATCGCGGTGTGCCGCACCACCGATCGGGCACGCGGGGAACTGCTGCTGAGCCATCTCGACAGCCGAATAGCGGTCGCGAATGCCGCGACCCGCCGCGCCCGTGAGGGTCACGAACGGCTGTCCCAACTTCGCGATGCCGCAGCCGAACTCGGAGAACCGGGCGGTGCGGGAGCGGTGCTCGACCGTGCCGCGCAGGCCCTCGCACGGGGGCGGGACGCCACCGCCGATCTGCGACTGGCCGGTGAGCTCATCGAATCGCGGTCCGCGCTCGAACACGACGCGCGGAACCGCGGTTTCGTACTCGCCGCGGTCGGCGACGCATTGGCCGAATTGGGTTATACCGCAATGCCGGTCGCCATGGATACCGCCGGTTCGATCGTGCTGTCGGCTCCTGGCTCCGCGACCCTCGGCGTGCGTGCCTGCATCGTCAACGGCGAGATCGATATCCGCACGGTGCGAACCCCCGCCGACTGCGACACCGCCGCGGCCGAGGCGGCCGTCTGCGCGGACCTCGGCACGCTGGCCGACGGCCTGCGGGCACGAGGCGTCGAACCCGACCGCTTACGGCAGTCGCCCCCAGGGCTGGCCAGCGTCCAGACGGTACCGGCCGAACAGCTCGCCGCGGACCGCGCCGTATCCGCCGAGCGCCCCGTATCCGCCGAGCGGGCGGCTCGAAAGGCCCGGCGAGAACGGAGTTCCGAGGCATGAACTCCCCGTTCATCGATGCGCTGCCGTCCTGGCTGCGCGAGATCGACGTAGCCCTGGCCGCGAACCCGCAGATCATGGTGACCGGCGAACTCCGTGATCTGGTGCTGTTGCCCGCGGTCGGCGATCTGAGTCGTCTGGTCAGCGTGCCCGAGGCGCTGCGTCTGGTGCTCGCCGACGCCGGTCACCGGTCGGTGATCGTCGTCGATCCGGTCGACGGCGCGCGCGTTCTGATGGACGAGGACGGCGTCGCCGCGAGCATCGTCCGTTCCGCGCGGCCCGGCAATTCGGCCACTTCCGCAGGTCTTCTGCCCTTGCTGCCGCGGCTGCTGAACGACGTCGTGCACTCCGAGCGTCCCTGCTGTCTGATCATCGACTCGGCCTCGCGTCTGGTGCCCGCCGCCGATTTCGCCGACGCTGAACTGCACCGCCTGCTGGTCACCGCCGAGCGGCTCATGGCTGCCGCTCCGCGTCGCAAAGTGGCGGGGCCGCATGTGACTTCGCTGTACAACACCGTCTTCTGGCTGCTGGATCGGGAGAACGACCTGCCGCATTGGATGGTCGGTGGACAGTTGGCCCGGGTGGTGTCCATTCCGGCCCCCGGCCTCGCACAACGGCGCGCGGTGGTCTCATTGTTGGTGTCCTCGCTGGCCGAGTCGCCCGCGGAGGATTCACCCGAGTTCCCTGCCCTGGTCGACAGGTACGCCGGGCAGACCAGTGGACTCACACTACGCTCCATCATGGAGGTCAATCGGCTGGCGATCGATCGTCGGATTCCGGCCGGCCGGATCGAGGACGCGGTGCGCACCTTCCGGGTGGGCATTCCTGACAATCCCTGGCAGGACCCGGCGCTGCGCGAGCGCATCGGATCGGGCGCGGAGCTGTTGGGCGCGAAGGTGCTCGGCCAGCCCGTCGCGGTACGCAAAACGGTGGACATCCTCATCCGTTCGGCGATGGGACTCACCGGCGCGCACACCGCGGGTTTCGCGACCCGCCCGCAGGGCGTGCTGTTCTTCGCCGGACCCACCGGAGTGGGGAAGACCGAATTGGCGAAGGCCATCGCCGAACTGGTCTTCGGGCGGGCCGACGCCTTCGTGCGCTTCGATATGAGCGAGTTCTCCACCGAACACAATGAGGCCCGCCTGATCGGCGCTCCACCGGGATACTCCGGTCACCACAGCGGCGGCGAGTTGACGAACGCGGTGCGGCAGCAGCCCTTCCGGCTGATTCTCTTCGACGAGATCGAGAAGGCCGCGCCGCGCATCCTCGACAAATTCCTGCAGATCCTGGGAGACGGTCGGCTCACCGACGGCAGCGGATCGACGGTGTACTTCTCCGAGACGCTGATCGTGTTCACCTCGAATCTGGGCGTCTACCGGAACGACGACACCGGGCGGCGCGTACCGGTGGTCGCGCGCGGAACACCTTACGGCACTGTCGAATCGACCATCCGCGCCGCGATCGGGGAATTCTTCACCAAGGAGATCGGTCGCCCAGAGCTGTTGCGGCGCATCGGTGAGGACGTGGTGGTCTTCGACTTCATCTCCGAATCGACTGCGGCAGAACTGGTTCCACTGTTCGTCAGCAATGTCGTCGCACGCGTGCGGTCCACCACCGGGATTACGGTGACGGTCGAGGAGGCCGTGCATCGGCAGCTGCTGGAGGTCGCGCTCACCCGGCTCGACTTCGGCGGCGGCGGCGTGGCTGCCACCGTGGAGGCCATGCTGGTGAACCCGTTGGCGCGGGCTCTGTTCGAGCTGCCGACAGGTGCCGGCGCGGTGAGCGTGGCACGGCTCGCGGAGTCGACGGTCGGCTGGACGGCGGTGCTCGCATGACGCCGTCGATGCTGTTGGCGCGGCTGCACTATCCGGTGCGCAATCTCGGATACGGCGTGCGCGCGGGTGTGTGGTTCCAGGGCTGCACGATCGGCTGCCGCGGCTGCCTGGCCCGCGATACCTGGCCCGCCGACGAGCGCACCCGGTGCGATGTCGAACAGGTGATGTCGTGGCTGCGCGGCATCGGAGGCGCGCTGGACGGCGTCACGATCTCCGGGGGCGAGCCGACTGATCAACCTGCCGCGCTGCGGTCTCTGCTGGAAGGTATTCGCTGCATGGATCAGTCTGTGCCACTGGATATTCTGCTGTACTCCGGCCGGCCGCGGCGATGGCTGACGAAACGGCTGGGCTGGCTCGACGAGCTGGTCGACGTCCTGGTGAGCGAACCGTTCGTGGCGTCTCGCGCCAGTGATGACGCACTGCGCGGCTCGTCGAATCAGCGCGTGCACCTGCTGACCGAACTCGGTCGCGAGCGCTACCCCGACGCGGCGATGCGGACGACCTATGCCGGACAGCGCAGTCAACTCGGCGTGCACGTGGACGGCGCGTGTGTCCGGCTGGTGGGTATACCGCTGCCGGGTGCCACGGGCGCGCTGGGGCGGGCGTTGACCGAACGAGGCGTCGAGATCGGTGACGCCTCATGGCTGGCCTGATCGGGAGAGGAGCCGCGCGTGCAACCGGAATCGAACGTGCCTGAGGACACCATGATCGAATGCCCGCACTGCGGTGTGCGCGGTCCGCGCGCCCTGCAATGCCGGGTGTGTGGCGGGGATCTGATCGTGACCGCGTCCCCGCCGTCCGAGGCCCCGTCGGTCGAATCGGATGCGCCCAGGGCCGAACCCGTCGCCGCAGTGGAGCTCATCGTGAGTTCGGGTGCGCGACTGCGCGTAGTCGCCGGGCAGACCATCGGCCTCGGCCGACACGAGGACTACCCCGCCGCGGCGGTCTTCGAGCCGTACACCAACGTCTCGCGAATGCACGGAGCACTGCGCTACGACGGTGAAACCCTTTACGTAACAGATACTTCGGCCAACGGAACCTTCATCAACGACGTGCGGATCCCGCAGAACGAGGAGTGCGTCGTATGCCGCGCCGACACCCTCAGACTCGCCGCGGACGTACCCGTGACGATCGAATGGGGGCCGTAATGCGTATCCGGATCGCGGCGGTGACTCATCGCGGGCACGTGCGCACACACAACGAGGATGCGCTCGGCTGGGGCGGGTGGGCGCTCCAGGGTGACTCGCCCACGGCGTTGACGACCGAGATCGATGTCACCTCGCCCATCACCATCGTGGTGTGCGACGGTCTCGGCGGGCATGCCGGGGGTGCGGCGGCCAGCCGGTTCGCATGCGAAGGTCTCAGCGCGCCGGGCGCGATCGCGGACAGCACCGGCGATGATCACGTACGGACCGTGGTCGGGAGACTGCTGCAACAGATTTCGGATTCGATCAACGACCTCGGCGAGCAGCGCCCGGAATTGCACGCCATGGGCTGCACGGTGGTGGGAGTGACCGTCCTGCCCGATTCATCGGCCGTGGTCTTCAATGTCGGTGACTCACGGGCCTACCGCCTCGAAGGGGCCTATCTGGCACAGTTGTCGCTGGATCACCGCGCCTCCGGATCGAATCTGCTGCGCCAGGCACTCGGCGCCGGACGCCGCGTGGTGGTGGAGCCGGACTATTTCGACTGCCGCCTGCAACCCGGACCCGGAATCCTGCTCTGCACCGACGGTCTCGACGACTACGCCGACTTCGAGTCGATCGAGCGATTGATGCTTTCCGCGCCCGCCGATCTGCCGGTCCTGCTCAGGGATCTGGCCCTGGCCGGTGGTGGCGGCGACAACGTCACCGTGGTGCAAGTCAGCTGTGTACCCGACAAAGAAGGAATCGATCATGGCTGAACGCACACGAATGGATGATGCGGAACCGAGTCGTCGATCGGCCGCCGAGACCCGCATGGACCGCCTGGGTGCGCCGCGGACTCGGATGGACCTGCCAGGAACCTCGCCGACGCCGTCGCCCCCGGCGGCGGGTCCGCGCCCACCCGCGCCCGAGACGCGCATCGACGGAGTCACGCACGAACGATTTCAGCCGCTCCCGTCCAACCTCGCCCGACGGTTCACCATGAAGGAAGAGCTCGGACGCGGTGGCGAGGCGACGGTGTGGCTGTGCGAGGCCACCAATGGTCATCTGTACGCGATCAAGCTGTTCCACAACGCGCCGCAATACCGGATCGACCTCGATTCTCCGGAGTACCGCAACAGCTTCCGTAGAGAACACACCGCGGAGGTCTTCGAACGCGGCTGTGAGGATCGCATCCATTACGAGGTCATGGAGTACTGCCGAAAGGGGTCGCTCGACAGCTTTCTCTTCAACCCCGCGCGGACTGGCGCTCCGCATGATCTCGCCCTGGAGATCCTGCGACAGGTGGCGGCGAAACTCCATGCCATCCAGCATCCGGACACCACCACACTCGTGCACGGCGATGTGAATCCGCGCAATATTCTGGTGCGCTCCAATGCGCCTTTGGAACTGGTATTCGGTGACTTCGGGCTGGTGGTCGACCTCGCCGGACGTTCGAAAGTCACCAATATGGGAAACGGAACCGCTGCTTACAGCGCGCCCGGCGCGCCACAACGCTGGCGGGTCGAGGACGACTGGTGGAGTGTCGGAATGGTGATGTTCCGAGTGCTGGTCGGGCACGGGTATTTCGAGGACGACAACGGAAAATCGTTGCCGGACAGCGTCATCGACGCAGAACTCAACACCCGTGACATCTCCCTGTCGGCCATCGAGGCCTTGTCTGTGGGCAGGCTACTGCGCGGTCGATGGACACTTCTGCTGAGCGGACTGCTGACCCGGGATCCCCAGTTGCGCTGGGGATTCGACGAAGTCGAGGCGTGGCTGGCCGGCCAGTCGCCGGCCGTGCACCGTGGTGCCCCGGCGCCCATGGCCGCACCCGAATCGACGGCGACGGGACGCGCGTCCACGCCGTTCGCCCTGCCCGGTGTCGGGAACTTCCACGACAGCGCCCAGCTGGGCGAGGCGATGTCGAATCACCCCGAGGCCGCGGCTCGCGCCCTGACCGGCAGAGGCCGTGCGGCACTGGTGAATTGGCTGACCGACGATGTCCGTACCGGCAACGCGTACTCGGAGTTGAAGTCCTATGGGGACGGTTGGGGACCCGAGGAGCTCGCGGCCTATTTCACGGCCAAACTTGCTCCGTCTGCGGCACTGCGCTACCGCGGCCACCCCATCGGTACCGTGGCCGATCTGCGGAGTCTGGTGACCGCCGACGCTGCCGGCGATGCCATCGGCATGCTCTACGAACGGCAACTGTTGGGCAGCCTGGTCGGTGACAATCGGCCCAACTACAGCATCATCGACGCCAACTGGCACGACATCGTGCTGCACGCCGATGATCTGGGCCAACGCCACAGTTTCGATATTCGGTACGGTCGGCAACCACAGCGCGCCCATGTGCTCCGCTACGCGCTGCTGCTCGCCACCGGTGACGAGACGGTGGCGGACGCCTACGTCGCCGGTGTCCGCCGCCGCCTGATGGATCCGAACGCCGCAATCGCCAACGAGATCGCGTGGTTCGCGCAGCTGCGCCAGGCGGCCCGCCTCTGACGGGGTCGCCGCGCGTGTGCTGCTCAGCTCACCCGCATCGGTTCATTGACCGTGGTGAAGTACTGAATCGCGGCGGCGATCGCGATCGGGGTGCTGATCAGGATCGTGCCTGCGACGCTGCCGAGGACGCCTAGGGCGATGACGCCCGCCATGCAGCCGATGACGGCGGCGGGCAGGAAGGGGCCGAACAGGCCGATCAATGTGGCCGAGGCGATGCCCGCGCCTGCCAGGCCGCCGAGGACGCAGCCGACGGCCGCGCCACCCAGCGCCCCGCCGAGCGCGCCGATCGACAAGCCGAGGCCGATGGTGCTGGTCATGCGGTTCCAGGCGTCCTGCTCGCGGTCGTAGGGGCTGTCCCAACCCGCTCTGTCCTCGAACGGCATGGCCACCGGTTTGTACACCGCCCGGGTCATATCCACGGCCGGGGTCAGGGTGGCGGTACGGCCGGTGATGCTGGCGTCGATCGGAAACTCGAAATCGTCGACCCGGAAGGCCAATTCGGCGCCGGTGAGGACGGTGCCGTCGTCGGCGCGGATGGTGAAGGCGCCGTCCTCGACGGCCATCGAACCGCCATCGGTCACGATGACCGCCGAGGCGTCACGGATGTGAGCGGTGAAGCCGACCGACTCGCGGTCGAGGGAGGTCGCGGCGGCGGTCGCCGTTGCGCCCAGGGATGTGGAAATGAAGGCCGCGACAGCGGCGAGAGTATTGATTCTCATCGGAATGATCCTTGAATCGCGTTGCCCGGCAGCGGTATCGGCCACGACCGGGTCCATGGCTGCGTACGCGTCCGGCGGTCCGCGCGCATGCGGCGGCACCACCTCGCAAGAAAGGGGAAGAGGCGCAGAGATCAGGCGTGCGCGGGGCGCGGTGGCGCGCGGCCGTACAGTGCGGCGACGCCGAAGACGCGCAGAATGACGCGGTCACGGTGAACCGTGAACGGCCGCAGCACTTCCCGAGTGGCGGGCGGGTGATACCGCAGCGGCAGCGCACGCGACAGGGCGGCGCTCGCGAAACGATAGGCGGCCTCCATACCGCAGATCACCAGCGCCAGAGCCATTGCCGCACACAGGTGCAGGAGCGCGGAGGTGGCCGACGGCCGCAGTTCGTGCGCCCGCGCATGACCGGAATCCACACCGATCACCATGTGTCCCAGGGCCTGTCCCAGGATCAGCGCGGCGACCAGGCCGAGGCGGCTGCCGTGCAGCGCGCCGACGGCGGTGACCAGCGCGCCGACCGCCGCCGAGACGATGATCAGCAGCGGCACCGAAGTCAGATCCGGACTGGCGGTCTCGACCGACCAGCCGTGCGCCGCCGCCGCGCCCGACACCGAACCGGCGGCCAACCCGCGCAGTCCGGCGCCGGTCCGGTCGATCGCGGTCGCCATGTTTGGGATGCTAATCGTTTGCTGGAGTTTTCGCTCGGCGAGGATTCCCTGTGCGCCACTGGCCCGCGGACCAGCTCTCCCACAGCAGCGGCCAGATCACCAGGACCGCGATCGCGCAGACCAAGGGCAGTGCGGTCAGATGAGTGGCGCAGATCCCGAGGGCCACGGCGAGCACCGCGCACGGCAGCGGCCAGGCCAGTAGCCAGCGCCAGCCCCGATCGCTGCGGACACCATTGATTCCGACGATCACGAAATAGGCTGCGGCACCGCCGCACAACGCCCAGCCCACCCCGGTGCTGAGGTGGCCGTGCGCGTGATCCATGGCCAGGCCCAGACCGGCGGCCAGTGTCGCGATGCCGCCGGTGACACCGCAATGGGTGAGCATGATGCGCTGCCAGGGCAGGCCGACCTCGGCGACGGCGATCATCCGGGGGATGAATCCGTAGAGCAGGGTCAGCGCCCACAGCCCGGCCAGAATGACGAAGGCCGCGAAGGCCAGGCCCAGCACGCCCGCGTTCCACTGCTGATCGCCCAGCGCGGTGATGATCACGATGACGCCTTCGCCGAGCACGATGATCACGAACAGTCCGAGGCGCTCACCCAGATGCGCGGGATCGGCGTGGACGGCCTTCATCTCCGGCACCTTGCCCGGATCGAAACGCTCCGGATCGAAGCGCGGGCTCTGCTGGATGCGCTCGATCCGGGCCCGCAGCCGCCTGCGCGCCTCCGACAGCATCTTCTCGCCGCTGATCGCGAACATGACATAGAGATCCAGCGCCAGACCCCCGGCCCAGAGCCAGTACTTCGTGGGTTCGCCGACCCACAGCGAGATGAGCCACGGATACACGCCGACGGTCAGCTGCATCGACGGCCAGTCGACGACGATCCGGCCGCGACCCCACAGATGTTCGGACCCGAGCCGCACCAGCACATAGACCGCGGCGAAGGTGGTGGCGTGCCGCTCGGGAATGCCGGGCACCGCGGCGGCCATCAGACCCAGCCCCAGCATGGCCGCCAGCATCAACCGCACGCGCGCGTTGTCGCCGGCGATATTGCCGTACAGCGTGATGCAGGCCCACACCATCCAGAACGCCAGGTAGAGCAGTACATACAGGGCGAAGTCGCCCAGTGACGGCCCACGGTGCAGCAGGTGGGTGAGCTGGCTGATGCCCGCCACCGCGACCAGGTCGAAGAACAGTTCTATCCAGCTCGCATGGCGCTCGTGGGCCTCCGGTGTTTCGGCGCAATCCGTCTCAGGCGTCTCATCGACCACAGCAGCACGGTAATCGGACTGGGCGGCACGCACCCGGTTCGCGGGCCGCCACGCCGAGGGCTGCCGTCCCTGTCGGGGGGCGCTGTCATGATGGAGCGCGTGACTGCCGCGCCCACCCAGCCCCCGCTCCGGCTCGACGACCTCGACGCCGAGCAGGCGGCGGCCGTGCGCGCGCCGCGGGGACCGGTCTGCGTGCTAGCGGGCGCGGGGACGGGCAAGACCCGCACCATCACCCATCGCATCGCGCACCTCGTCGCGGGCGGGCATGTGCGGGCCGATCAGGTGCTGTCGGTGACCTTCACCGCTCGCGCGGCGGGGGAGCTGCGGAATCGTTTGCGCGCCTTGGGTTTGAGCGGTGAGGCCGGACAGGTCCAGGCCCGCACCTTCCACGCCGCCGCGCTGCGGCAGCTCAAGTACTTCTGGCCCCAGGTCGTCGGTGACGTGCCTTGGCGGCTCATCGACGGCAAGTTCCCGATCGTCGCGCAGGCCGCCGGGCGCGCGGGCCTGCCCACCGACACCGACAGCCTGCGCGATCTGATCAGTGAGATCGAATGGGCCAAGGGCTCGCTCATCGCGCCCGAGGACTACGCCGGGGAAGTGGGCCGCCGCCACCGCGACGCGCCCTACGACGCCAAGAAGGTGTCGGCGGTCTACACCTATTACGAGGCGCTCAAGACCACACCCGACGGCCTGCTGCTCGACTTCGACGACCTGCTGCTGCACACCGCCGCCGCACTCGAGGACTACACCTCGGTGGCCGAGGAGTTCCGCGGCCGCTACCGCAGCTTCGTGGTCGACGAATATCAGGACGTCACCCCGCTACAGCAACGGGTGCTCGACGCCTGGCTCGGCGATCGCGACGATCTGACCGTGGTAGGCGACGCCAACCAGACCATCTACTCCTTCACCGGGGCCAGCCCCACCCATCTGCTCGATTTCTCCCGCCGCTTCCCCGACGCCACCGTGGTCCGCCTCGAACGCGACTACCGCTCCACCCCGCAGGTGGTGTCGCTGGCCAACCGGGTGATCGGCGCGGCCCGAGGCCGTATCGCGGGCACCCGGCTCGCGCTCATCGGCCAGCGCCCCGACGGCCCCGAACCCACCTTCGCCGAATTCGACGATGAGCCCGCCGAGGCCGCCGCGGTCGCCAAGGCGGTCGCCAAACTGCTCGGAAACGGGGTTCCCGCAGCCGAAATCGCGATCCTGTACCGCATCAACGCGCAGTCGGAGGTGTACGAGCAGGCGCTCACCGAGGCGGGCATCCCGTATCAGGTGCGCGGCGGCGAGGGCTTCTTCAACCGGCCGGAGGTGCGGCAGGCGGTCTCGGCGCTGCGCACGGCCGCCAATCGCGATGATCTCCCCGACGCCCGCGGCGACAAGCTGGTCACGCTGGTCCGCGCTGCCCTCGCCGGTGTCGGGCTGACCAAGGAAGAGCCCGTCGGCGTGCAGGCGCGGGAGAAATGGGCCTCGCTGGTGGCGCTGGTCCAGCTCACCGAGGAACTCGCCGGACAGGAACCGGAACTCGACCTCGGCGGTCTGCTGCGGGAACTGGCCGCCCGTGCCGAGGCCCGGCACCCACCGACCGTGCAGGGCATCACCCTCGCGTCGCTGCACGCGGCCAAGGGCCTGGAATGGGATGCCGTGTTCCTGGTCGGCCTGGCCGACGGCACCCTGCCGATTCAGCACGTACTCGGGCCCGACGCAACGGTTTCCGACGAGTCCGCGCTGGAGGAGGAACGCCGCCTGCTCTACGTCGGCGTGACCCGTGCGCGCGAGCATCTCCAATTGTCCTGGGCGCTGGCTCGTTCCGCGGGCGGGCGCAAGGTGCGGCGGCGTTCCCGCTTTCTCATCGGCCTGGTCCCCGACGATTCCCCGGCCTCTCGCATCGCCGCCCACACCACCGACCGCAAGGCCGGCCCCAAACGGGTGCACCCGACCTGCCGCATCTGTGGCCGCCCGCTGCTCAACACCCAGGCCACCATGCTCGGCCGCTGCGCGCGCTGCCCGGCGGACGTGGACACCGAACTGCTGGCCGCACTGCAGGATTGGCGTCGCGAGAAGGCGGACGAGCAGAAGCTGCCACATTTTGTGGTGTTCAGCGATACGACGTTGACGGCCATCGCCGAACAGCGGCCGACCGACGATCGGGCGTTGGTCGCGATCCCGGGTATCGGGGCCAAGAAGCTGCAGACATACGGGGCGGACGTGCTGGCGATCGTCCGTTCGCGGCTCCGGGACTCTTCCTAGTCCTTACCGCAGATGTGGGCAAGCCCCTAAAAGCGCAGGTCAAAAATAGGTTGTGTGCATCCGTATGACTACCTAGTGTGTTTCTCATGCACCGGGGAAGAACCCGTGTGCACAAGCACTGATCGCAACGAGTGAAGGAGGGAGGCAGACCAATGAACAACACCGTGAACAGCATCGTGACCGGCAATATCGCCGGCAGTTTTGCGACGTCACCTGTCATGTCCATGGCCTCCGCCTCCCGGGGGATCCTCGCATTGCAGGGGATTCGTATGTCCGGCGTGAGCGCCGATCTTGGTCTTCAGGTCTTTGCAAGCAAAGCCCAAGCGGATCAGCAGATCGTGATCAAGCAGGACAAGCCCAAGGGTGACTGGCAGTCGACAGCCGTTTATGCGGCCGTCGAAGCCACGGCAGTTCTGGCCGGAACCGAGCGTCCGGTCCATCTGCCGGCAGTCCGCCCCCACACCACCGACCCAGCGACCGTGATCAGGAGTCGACACCGAAGTCGACTCAGGTAGGGAACTCTTCCCAGACCTCCTGGCCACGGATCGCGAAAAGCGAAACCGTGGCCATTGTTTTATCGGCCTCCAGCCACTTCGGCACCGGTTTCGCGCAACCCGAACGACCGAAGCACGAGCTGAAGGAGCCCGACGTGTCTACCACCACGGTCATCCGTGAACGAGTGACATGCCGCAACACCGTGGCCAACACGACCGCCCGCACTCGCCGGGCCGTCACCATCACCCTGCCTTGCCGCGCCGGTAACCCGGACCTGTGGTTCGCCGAGGCCCCCGCCCAGCTGGAAGAGGCGAAGGCGCTGTGCGCTTCCTGCCCGATCCGCCAGGGCTGCCTGACGGCCGCACTGGATCGCGCTGAGCCGTGGGGTGTCTGGGGCGGTGAGATCTTCGACCAGGGTGTCGTGATCGCCCGCAAGCGCCCGCGTGGCCGCCCGCGCAAGGTCGCGGTGGCATGATCGCCCCGGCTTCCGGGGGAACAGAACGCATACGACCCGCTTACCAGCCGGTAAGCGGGTCGTTTTGCGTCAGAACAACTCTCGGACTCTCAGGGGCTTCCCCTGAATCCCCTTTCACGAGACTCTCAGGGGCAAGCCCCTGGAACCCCGTTCACGAAACTCATAATCCGCTAGCTGTCGGGGTGTCAGCTGGCGGCGGTGAGGGTTTCGGCGTAGCCGGGGACCCAGTCGTGCATGAGTTTCATGAAGGGGACTACCGCGTCGAGTTGGGCGCAGATGCCCACCGAGCCGCCGAGGACTCGGAAGATCATCACGTGTTCGGCCGGGAGTTGCAGGGAGCGGGCCGTTTTCATCATCTCCGAGTTGGAGATGTCGGTGGCCTTGCCCGCGACGCGCTGCATCCACTTGCGGGTGAAGTGGAAGGTCTCGGTCTTGATGGGGTCGGTGAAGGGGCGCAGGTAGGACTGGATCTCCTCGCGGCTCACCGTCTTTCCGGGGATGACCCAGCCGTTGTCGTGCAACAGCGCGGTGAGTTCCTCGAAGCGACCCTCGACCTCGTAGGCCACCAGCTCGCCCAGGATCTTGGGGAAGCCGTTGGGGAGGGGAGCGCAGGCGCCGTAGTCGATGACCGCGAGGCGGCCGTCGTCGAGCACCATGAAGTTGCCCGGATGCGGGTCGGCGTGCAGCAGGCCCGCGATCGCCGGTGAGCTGAAATGGAATTCGCCCATCAGGGTGGCGGTGCGGTTGCGCAGCTCCACCGTGCCCTCGGGGTCCTCCATGCCGCGCTGGATGATCTTGGAGACCGGGGTGGCGTTGTCCAGCCATTCGGTGACGATCACCTTGGGGGCGCTGGCCACCACCTTCGGCACCAGGAACCGCGGATGCCCGTCGAAGGCCTTGGCGAACTGGCGTTGATTGCCCGCCTCGATGCGGTAGTCGAGCTCCTCCTCGGTGCGCTCGCTGATCTCGGCCAGGATCGGCTTGACGTCCGCGCCCGGAATGAGCGCGCCCATCATGCCCGCCATCCGGTTGAGCGTCTTGAGATCGGCGCGCAGCGCCTCGTCCGCACCCGGGTACTGCACCTTCACCGCGACCACCCGGCCATCGGACCAGACCGCCTTGTGCACCTGGCCGATGCTGGCCGAGGCGGTGGGCTCGTCGTCGAACTCCTGGAAGCGCTGCCGCCATCCGGTGCCCAGCTGCTGATCCAGCTGACGATGCACGGTGGCGGTCGGCATCGGGGGCGCGGCGGCCTGGAGTTTGGTGAGCGCCTCGCGATAGTGCTCGCCGAACTCCTCCGGGACGGCGGCCTCCATCACCGACAGTGCCTGCCCGAACTTCATGGCCCCGCCCTTGAGCTCACCGAGTACGGCGAACAACTGTTCGGCGGCCTTCTGATTGAGCTCGGCGTTGATCTCCTGTTTGTCTCCCCCGGCAAGTTTGCGGCCGAAACCCACGGCCGCCCGCCCTGCGATGCCGAGCGGAATCTTGGCCAGCTTGGCATTACGGGAAGAGCGCTTGCTCACAATCTCTGACACGTTCCCATCATGCCGATGTCCCAGACGGTGCGCCATGAGAATTCGATGTTCTTTCGGGTCGCGAAGGATAGTGGTTTTGGTCACAGTCATGCCTTTTCGCCACAACCGCAGTTGGGATGCGGCGGCCAGGGCCGCCGATCGAGATGCGGTGTGTCCAGATCGAGTTCGAGCGTGGCGTTCAAGCTCGCCGGTGGCCGCGCGGCCGCGCCGTAGGACACCGTCTCGATCTCCGCGAGCGCCAGTGCGGTCGTCAACGCCACCCCGGCGGGGGAGGCGTACCCGGCGCGGCCCAGCAGCTGGGCGGCCAATTGCGGCCAGGCGGGTTCGTAGTCGGTCCGGTGCAGATCCGCGCAACGCAGGCAACCGGTTTCGCCGGGCAGCACCAGCGGGCCGACGATGCCGCGGCCGTCACGCACCCGGACCGGCAGATGGGGAATGCGGCGGCGCATGAGTTCGGCCACCAGTTCCGGATCGGGGACCAGGGTGTCGGAGAGCACCAGCAGATCCGGTCGGTCGGTATCGAGGGTGTTCGCGAGGTGTCGTCCGTGAGAATGCCCGGCGCGCAGCCCGATTCGCCGCAGCCCCTCGAGCAGCGCGTCCGCGAGCGGGCCGCGTCCGTGGATGCGGACCGTCCGCAATCGGGCGCGTGGCTGGTCGGAGGCCAGCAGATCGGCGGCGATCATCCGGTCCAGCAGTTCCTGCACGGTCTCCGGGGCGAACCCCAATTCCCGCGCCTGCCAGAGGATCTCGGCCGTGCTGCGGGTCCCGTCCAGCAGCCGCAGCAGCGCGGGCACGGCTTCGACCGGGCCGGGCGGCTGCACGATCACCGCGGACTCCGGAGTCCACCCCAGTTGGATCGCGCCGTTCGGCCGCACCAGCACGGTGATTCGGGGATGCAGCAGGGGCCCGCGGGTGCGTGGCCCGCGTGTGGCAGTCAGCGTCGTCATGCGTCCAGACTGCGCGCCCCCGGAAACGCGGAAATCCGCGAAAACGCTTGTTCATCAGCGCTTTCGCGGGTTATCCACAACTCCTACTTCGAGTCTTCCTCGCCGGAATCCTCGCCCTTGGCTTCCTTCTCGGCCCGTTCCCGCGCCTCTGTCTCGGCCAGCTGCGCCAGCGGATCGTCGAATACCGCCGTGCCGCCGCCCAAGACGGAATCGATGAAACCGGCGGGCGAGTCCAGATCCGAGGAGTCGGGCAGCAGGTCCGGGTGCGCCCAGACGCCGTCGCGCTTCTCCAGCCCGGTGTCGACGGTCAGCCGCCGCCACAGCGCCGCCGCCTCACGCACCTTGCGCGGCCGCAGTTCCAGCCCGACCAGCGTCGCGAAGGTCTGCTCGGCCGGGCCGCCGGTGGCGCGACGACGCCGCAGCGTCTCGGCGAGCGCGCCCGCGCCCGGCAGCCGATCGCCCACCGCGTCGGTGACCACGGTCTCGACCCAGCCCTCGATCAGGGCCAGCAGGGTCTCGAGCCGCTCCAGCGCCGCCTTCTGCTCGGGCGTGGTCTGCGGTTCGAACGTGCCCTGCGACAACAGCTCTTCCAGCTTGGACGGATCCTGTGCCAGCGTCATCGGGTCCAGGTTCGCCGCCGCCTGCTCGATGGCCGAGAAATCCATCTTGATGCCGCGCGCGTAATCCTCGACCGCGCCCAGCACCTGCTGCCGCAGCCACGGCACATGCGCGAACAGCCGCTGGTGCGCAGCCTCGCGGGCGGCCAGATAGACCAGGATCTCGCTCTCGGGCTGCTCGAGCCCGGCACTGAACTCCGAGATGGCCGCGGGCATCAGCGCGGCGGTGCCGTCGGGTCCCAGCGGCAGGCCGATATCGGTGGAGGTCAATACCTCCTTGGCGAGCTGGCCCAGCGCCTGACCCAGCTGCGAACCGAACGCCAGACCGCCCATCTGTCCGAGCATCCCGAACATCGGGGCCGCGAACTCCTTGGCCTCGGCCGGGAGGGTGGCGGTCCACATGCCCGAAACCTGTTCGGCCACCGGATCACACAGCCGCTTCCAGGTGGGCAGCGTCTCCTCGATCCAGTCGTTGGCGGTCCAGGCGACGGTCTTGCTCGCGCCCGCGGGGAAGGTGGTGGCCGCGTCGAGCCACAGTTCCGCCAGGTGCGCGGCATCGGTGACCGCGCTCTGCGCACCCGCGGAGACGGGCGTGACACTCGCGCCGAGCTGCTGGCGGGCCAGCCGTTTCGCGATGTCGTAATTGACGGGTCCGCTCTGTGCGCCCGGCTGGCCCATGTTCGAGAACATGGCGCCCAGCTGGCTCAGCATCTGACCGAGTTGCGAGGGATCGAATCCGCCGCCGCCCTGACCCCCGATGGGGAATCCGAACGGGTTGTTCGCACCGGAACCGCTGGACTGATCGCCGGGCTTGCGCTCCGGATCGTCATCGCGATTCGAGAATCCGAACGGAAAATCACTCATACCCACTACGGTACTGGAGCCGCGGATGACGCGAACCGCCGAGCGGAGCGCGGCAATGGCCTCGATGACCAGTACCCTTGGCCGCGTGAACCGTCGGATAATCACCCTGCTCGCCGCTCTGATCCCGATTCTGGCGCTGGGCGTCGTGGGCAGTGTGGTTACCGTGCCGTTCGTCGCCCTCGGACCCGGGCCGACCTTCAACACGCTGGGCGAAGTCGACGGCAAACAGGTCGTCGACGTGCAGGGCGCGCCGCTGAAGCCGACCACCGGCAATCTCAATATGACGACGGTGTCCGTTCGCGATCGGCTGAATATCTTCGAGGCGCTGGGCCTGTGGATCGACGGGCAGCACGGTTTGGTGCCGCGCGCGGAGGTGTATCCGCCCGGACAGTCGCGTGACGAGGTAGACAAATCCAATCAGCAGCAATTCAAGGATTCCGAGGACTCCGCCGAATTGGCGGCGCTGAACTATCTGAAGCTGCCGACCGAGGTCCGGCTGGTGAATGTGTCCGAGGACGGTCCGGCCAAGGAACTGCTGAAGAAGGACGACGAGATCGTCAGCATCGACGGTAAGCCGGTCGCCACCACCAAAGACGTTGTCACCGCGATCTCCTCGACCAAACCCGGCACACCCGTCCACCTGGTCGTGCGCCGCGACAACCAGGAGCAGAACGTCGAGATCCCCGTCGGCGCGCGGCCGGACGACTCCGGCAAGGGCTATCTCGGCGTCACCCCCAGCGAATTCAGCAAGGGCCCGGTCAAGGTCGACTTCAACCTCGGCGAGATCGGCGGCCCCTCGGCCGGACTCATGTTCACCCTGGCCGTCATCGACAAGCTCACCACCGGTGACCTTTCCGGCGGCAAGTTCATCGCGGGCACCGGCACCATCGACCCGGACGGCAAGGTCGGCCCGATCGGCGGCATCCAGTACAAGATGATCGCCGCCCGGGAGGCGGGCGCGGTGACCTTCATGGTCCCGGCCGCCAACTGCAACGAGGCCGCCCAGCGCACGCCCGACGGCCTGCGCCTGGTCAAGGTCGACGACCTCACCGGCGCGGTGCAAGCGCTGAAGGACATCAACGCCGGCAAGGAAGTTCAGGGCTGCGGTTAGAAGTCGTCGGGGTCGTTCTCGAGGGTGTGCAGCAGCGCCTCGACCAGGTTGGTGGCCAGGTTCGGGGCGGTGCGCAGCTCGAGATCGCCGAACGGGTCCTCTTCGTCCTCGGCCGGGCGGACCTGCAGCAGCGACAGTGAGGTGCCGTCGCGCAGTACGCCGACGAACAGTCGCGCGTCGCGTCGTTCGGCATGGGTGAGCGCGGCGCGGCGACCGGCCTGGTCGGCGGCGTCGCGGTCGGCCAGCAGCGGCGCGATGGCGTCGTCGAGGGTCTGCTCGGCGTTCGGCGGCAGCACCACGATCTGCTGGACCAGCACACAGCCCTCGACGGAGGACGGCCAGCTGGTGGTGCCCAGGAATTCGTCCAACGCCATGGCGTCGGCCTCCCCGGCGATGTCCTCCGGGAACGGTTCCTGCGCAATGGGAGTCAGCGCGTCCTTCTCGTCCAGCTGATCCAGCAGGGCGGGCTCGGCGGCGACCAGGTCGGCGGTCGGTACCAGCGCGAACATCTGCGGAGGGCGGTCCCAGCCCTCGCCGTCGACATACTCCGCGACTTCCCGGATACACCGGTACAGGGCCGACGCCGCCCACTGCTCTGGATTCACCCCGCAATACTCGCATCGCTCGCGCGCGCTCCACGCGGCAGGTGTTGGGCCGCGCGGCGGGCGTTTTACGTAGAGTGGGGCGCGAACGGTCCCCTGGGACCAACTCGCATCATCGGACTGCGGCGTTCCGGGCCGGAAAACCCGGCGTGGAATGCCGCCGGACCCTGGGAGAGTGGCATCGTGGGCATGCGCCCCCCGACCGGCTTACCTTCGCTGTCCCGACGCAGTCGCATACTGCTCGTCACGGCTTTGGTGTTGGCGGCTCTGTTACTGGTCGGGCCTCGGCTCACCGACGCCTACACGAACTGGTTGTGGTTCGGGGAGGTGGGTTTCCGCAACGTCTACAACACGGTGTTGCTCACCAGGATCCTGCTGTTCCTGGTGGTCGCCATCGTGGTCGCGCTGATCATCTGGGCGGCGCTGCTGCTGGCCTACCGTTCGCGGCCGGTGTTCGTGCCGAGCAGCGGACCCGGCGATCCGATCGCGCGCTACCGCACCACCGTGATGAGCCGGCTCAAGCTGTTCGGCATCGGCATCCCGGTGCTGATCGGCGTGCTGTCGGGCCTGGTCGCGCAGTCGAACTGGGTGACGGTGCAGCTGTTCCTGCACGGCGGCTCGTTCGGGCAGCAGGATCCGCAGTTCCATCTGGACATCGGCTTCTACGCCTTCGATCTGCCGTTCTACCGCATGGTGCTGAACTGGCTGTTCGTCTCCGTGGTGATCGCGTTCTTCGCGAACCTGGTGGCGCACTACGTGTTCGGCGGGCTGCGGCTGGCCGGGCGCGAGGGCGCGCTGAGCACCTCGGCGCGCGTGCAACTGGCCATCATCGCCGGAATCTTCGTGCTGCTCAAGGCCGTCGCCTACTGGTTCGACCGGTACGCGCTGCTGTCGAGCACCCGTAAGGAGCCGACCTTCACCGGTGGTTCCTACACCGACATCAACGCGGTGCTGCCGGCGAAACTGATCCTGCTGTCCATCGCGGTCATCTGTGCCATCGCCTTCTTCGCCGGGGTCGTGCTGCGCGACTTGCGGATTCCGGCCATGGCGGCGGCCCTGCTGGTGCTGTCCTCGGTGCTGGTGGGCGCGGTGTGGCCGTTGCTGGTGGAGCAGTTCTCGGTGCGCCCGAACGCCGCCACCAAGGAACGCTCGTACATCGAGCGCAATATCGAGGCCACCCGGGCCGCCTACGGGATCACGCCCGACAAGGTGGAGTACGTCGACTACAAGTCCGGCGGCCAGGTGTCGGCGGCGCAGTCGGTGGCCGATCAGCAGACCATCGGCAATACCCGGCTGCTGGACCCGAACCTGTTGACCGCCACCTTCACCCAGCGCAACCAGCTGCAGAACATCTACGGCTTCCCGGACACGCTGTCCATCGACCGCTACAACGTCAACGGTCAGACCAGCGACTACGTGGTGGCGGCGCGGGAACTGCAGCCGGCGAATCTGGCCGACAACCAGAAGGATTGGATCAACCGGCACACCGTGTACACGCACGGCAACGGCTTCGTCGCCTCGCCCGCGAACAAGGTGAACGCCGCGCCGCCGAACGATCCGAATCAGGCGCAGCAGTCCGCGGGCGGCGACGCCAGCGGCGGTTACGGCTATCCGGTGTTCTCAGCGAGCGCGCGAGTTTCCTGGATTCGGTGAGCGACTTCGACGCGGAGTTCTTCGGCATCGCCCCCACCGAGGCCCGCTCGATCGATCCCCAGCAATTGCTGGCCTTGGAGCTGAGCTGGGAGGCGCTCGAAGACGCCGGGCTCGCCGGGGTGGCACGCGAATCACGGCGCGGCGGCGTATTTCTCGGTTGTACCGGCGGTGACTTCGCGGAACTCGTCACGGCCGCCGACGGGCCCGGAATCACGCGGCATTCGCTGTGGGGCGCGACGCGCGGCATCATCGCCAATCGGGTTTCCAACTATTTCGGATTCACCGGCCCCAGCCTCCTGGTCGACAGCGCTCAGGCTTCCTCGCTCGTCGCGGTGCACCTGGCGTGCGAGAGCCTGCGGGCGGGCGAGACCGATATCGCGTTGGCCGGTGGCGTCAACCTGATCCTCTCGCCGACCAGCGGTGAACGAGTCGAGCACTTCGGTGCGCACTCGGCGCAGGGTCGGTGCTTCACCTTCGATGCGCGCGCGGACGGCTTCGTGCGCGGCGAAGGCGGCGGCATGATCGTGCTGAAGCCCCTGGCCCAGGCGATCGACGACGGCGACCGGATTCACGCGGTCATCCGCGGCAGCGCGGTCACCACCGGCAACGAGCGGCGGGTGCTGAGCGCGCCGAGCCGCG
>NZ_JBSGBY010000048.1:0-23028 GCF_053601505.1 Nocardia sp. NPDC004722 | reverse complement strand
CTATCAGTTCGCCGAATCGAGTCAGACAGGGGAGCGCGTCAGCGTAGTCCAGGATCCAGAAGATCGACCGCCAGTCGGTGCCGAACAGATCGGCCTTGATCAGCAGCCCGGCGACGATGGGCCCGAGGATGCTCGCGACACCGAGGGTGGTGCCGAACGCGGCCCATGCCTTGGGCTGTTCGGCGGTGTCGGGGAACAGATCCCGGATCATTCCCAGGCATTGCGGCACCATGACCGCGGCCGCGGCGGCCTGCGCGATCCGTCCGCCGATCAGGGCTTCCGGCGAGGCGGCCAGCGAGCAGGCCACCGAGGCGAGCACGAATCCGACTGTGCCGCCGAGGAACATGCGGCGGCGGCCGAACATGTCGCCGAGGCGGCCGCCGGTCAGCAGCCCGACCGCCAGCACGAGGGTGTAGGCGGCGGCGATCCACTGCATGGTGGCGTAGCTGCCGCCGAGATCGCGCCGGATCATCGGCAGCGCGACGTTCACGACATTGGTGTCGAGCATGTTCATCAGCGTCGCGCCGATGATGGCGGACAGTCCGAGCCAGCGCCGGGTGGGCGCGGCCAGAGAGGTGGAAGTCGGGACGGGGGCGGGGGCGGTGGTGGTCATCGCGGGCTCCTTGGTGGGTATGCCGGAAATAGTATCCAGACAACTAGTATCTGCGCAACTAGTTTTCGGGATCCTACTGTCTCGCTACTTCCACGATTCCGGTAAACACCACCCGGCCACATCACGAAAATTCATTACCTACCAGGCTTTTTCCTCCGTAGACAGCGAAGGGGCCCGCGGAAAACCGCGGGCCCCAATCACATTCAACCGTCAGGAGTGGTAGATCGCGTCCACGTCGGCCGCGTACTTCTTCATGACGACCGCACGCTTGAGCGACAGCTTCGGCGTCAGCTCGCCACCCTCCTCGGTCCAGTCGACCGGCAGGATGCGGACCTTCTTGATCGCCTCGGCGTGCGAGACCAGCTTGTTGGTGGCCGCGACCGCGTCATTGATCTCGGCGACGAGCGCCGGGTTGTCGATGACGTGCTCGATCGGGGTGTCCGCGCCGATCCCGTTGCGCTCCAGCCAACCCGGCAGCGTGTCCTGGTCGAGGGTGACCAGCGCGCCGATGAACGGCTCACCGTCGCCGACCACCATGACCTGGCTGATCAGCGGGTGCTGGCGCAACGAGTCCTCGAGCATGGTCGGGGAGACGTTCTTGCCGCCCGCGGTGACGAGGATTTCCTTCTTGCGGCCGGTGATGGAGATGAAGCCGCTGTCGTCGATCGCGCCGAGGTCACCGGTCTTGAACCAGCCGTCGGCGTCGAAGGCGTCCTTGGTGGCGTCCGGGTTGTTCCAGTAGCCGCCGAAGACCACGCCGCCGCGAATGAGCAGCTCACCGTCCTCGGCGACCTTCGCGCCGTGACCCGGAAGCGGGCGGCCGACCGAGCCGACCTTGATGAAGCGCGGGGTGTTGACGCTGACGGCCGCGGTGGACTCGGTCAGGCCGTAGCCCTCGTAGATGGTGACGCCCGCGCCGCGGAAGTAGTGGCCCAGGCGCGAACCCAGCGGTCCGCCACCGGAAACGGCCGACTCGCACTGTCCGCCCATGGCCTCGCGCAGCTTGCCGAAGACCAGCTTGTCGAACACCATGTGCTGCAACTTCAGCACGATGCCCGGGCCGCCCTTCTCCAGCGACTGGCTGTACTGGATGGCGATCTCGGTGGCGTAGTCGAAGATCTTGCCCTTGCCGCCGTCGTGCGCCTTCTGCTTCGCGCCGTTGAACACCTTCTCGAACACACGCGGCACCGAGAGAATGAAGTGCGGCTTGTACTGCCCGAACTGCTCGACCAGCGTGGACCAGTCGGAGGTGTGGGCGACGGTGACGCCGGCGTCGAAGGCGGCCAGCGCGACGGCGCGGGCGAAGACGTGGGCCAGCGGCAGGAACAGCAGCGACTTGCGGCCGGGCCGCAGGAATTCGCTCATGGCCGAGCGATCGGCGGCGGACTCCGCGTAGAGGTTGGAGTGCGAGAGCATTACGCCCTTGGGGCGGCCGGTGGTGCCGGAGGTGTAGATGAGCGTCGCCGGGGAGGCGGCCTTCACCTGGGCGCGGCGCTCGTGCACGACGCTGTCGTCGAGGTCCTTGCCGCGGGCGACGAGGTCGGCGATGGCGCCCTTGTCGATCTGCAGGGTTTCCTTCAGATCGCCCAGTCCGCCTTCGATTTCCGCGACGGTGGCGCGGTGCTTGTCGTTCTGCACCACGATCAGCTTGGTGCCGGAGTCCGAGAGGATCCAGCGCACCTGCTCGGCGGCGGAGCTGTCGAAGATAGCGACGGTGCAGCCACCGGCGGCCCAGATGGCGAAGTCCAGCACCACCCACTCGTAGCTGGTGGCGGCCATGATGGCGACGCGGTCACCGAGTTCGATGCCGGAGGCGACGAGTCCCTTCGCCACATCGGTCACGGCCTTGGCGAATTCGGTCGCCGTGACGTCGTTCCAGCCGCCCTTGCCATCCGGGGTGTTGAAGACGACCAGATTCGGCGTCTGCTCCGCGTGCCGGAACGCACCGTCCGACATATTGGCGGTTTCCGGGATGGTGTAGGTAGCCGGGACTTCGAACTCTCGCATCGCTGCCCTTCCACAGTGGGTTTACTGGCGGGTAATTTACGCCACGCTCACAGGTAACTCCCCGCGGACCGTCCGAACCTGTTCTCGGAACGGTCCCGCGTTGTGTTCTGTCCCTATCCTATTGACCGGCTTTGCGCCGGTCGCAGCGCCTGCCGGAGGAACTGCCCGAGTTCGACGGTGACCGCGGCGGCGGGGGCGGCGATGCTCGCCTGCAACTGCGCGACGTGCCACAGGCCCTGGGTCTCGGTGAACTCGACCGATACGCCCGCCGATCGCAGCGCCGCGACCAGCCGGGTGCACTGGTCGTGCAGCAGTTCGTCCACATCGGCCTGGACATAGGTGGGCGGCAGCCCGCGCAACTCGCCCAGCAGCGGCGCGTAACCGGTGTCGGAGCCGTCGCCCGCGCCGAGGTAGGCGGCGGCGCAGGCCCGCGACCACGGCTTGTTGATGACCAGATCGCGATCGCGGGCGGGCACCTCGTTGGGGTCGGCCCAGGGCGCGATCAGCCCGAGCGCGGCCGGAACGTACCCGTGCCGGTCGCGCAGCCGCTCGGCCAGGGCGAGCGAGAGCCCGCCGCCGGCCGAATCCCCCGCCACCGCAATGCGTTCCGGCTTGTACCCGGAGGCGACGAGGTCGAGGAACGCCGCCTCGGCGTCCTCCAGGGCCGCCGGGAACGGATGCTCGGGGGCCAGCCGATAGTCGAGAACCTGGACGGCACAACCGGTTTCGCGGGCCAGGTAGCCCGCCAGCGCACGGTGGGTGGCGGGCGAGCCGACGGTGTAGCCGCCGCCGTGCAGGTACAGCACGGTGGCGGAGTCCGAGACCGGTCCCACGCTCACGCGTTCGGCCGGGCGGCCGCCGAGCCGGATGCGGTCGTGGTGGGTGCCGCGCGGCGGCCGCTGTGCCACCGCGCCCCAATCCATGAGTGCCCGTTGGACACTGAACGGCAGCCGGGCATTGAGCATGATCGTGAAGATCGGGCTCAGGGCGGCGCGAACGACGGGCAGCGGCAGTGTCACATCGGGCATGACCTGGGTGTCCTTCAGTTGTGTATTACGGCATGAAACGCTTCTGCACGACGGCAGAGATGCGCTGGTAGTACGAGGCGGTGGTACGCACGAACAGGTCGAGAGCCTTGGCCTCCCAGCCGATCAGCACCCGCCCGTGGCCCTTGGCGACGCCCTCGGTGATGGTCTGCGCGGCCATCTCCGGGGTGTGCATGGCCAGCTTGGCGTCGAACAGCGCGGCCAGGTTCTTCTGGTCGAGCCCCTCGGAGACGGTGGCATTGCGGGCGACGGCGGTCTTGATGCCGCCGGGGTGCACGCAGGTGACCTTGACCGGCTTGCCGCTCATCAGCATTTCCTGGCGCAGCGCCTCGGTGAAGCCGCGCACCGCGAACTTCGCGGCGTTGTAGGCACTCTGGCCGGGCACGGCGATCAGGCCGAAGAGGCTGGAGATGTTCACGACATGGCCCGCACCGGATTCGATGAGGTACGGCAGGAACGCCTTGGTGCCGTTGACGACACCCCAGAAGTCGACGTCCATGATGCGTTCGATGTCCTTGAACGCCGTGTCGACGACATCGCCGTGGTGGGCGATACCGGCGTTGTTGTAGATCTGGTTGACCTTGCCGAAGTGCTTCTTCACGTCGTCGGCGTAGAGCAGCACCGACTCGCGCTCGGCCACGTTGAGCCGATCGGACTTGATCCGCACGCCGAACTTCTCGCAGCGCTTGACGGTCTCGGCGAGGCCCTCGGCGTCGATGTCGGACAGCGCCAGGTGCGCGCCGCGCTTGGCCAGGTTCTCCGCCAGGGCGCGGCCGATGCCGGAGCCCGCACCGGTGATCACACAGACCTTGTCCTTGAAGTAAGCATCGTTGCTCACGGTTACCGCTTTCGGTTCGTCAGGAGGTGGATGGACTAGACAGCCTGTGCGACAGGCTCGTTGGTGGTCTCGTAGGCCGAGACGTCGAAATTCTCGAGCAGACTGCGGAACCGGAAGGTGAAGTCCGGCCACAGCGTGGTGTTGTTGCCGTGCTTGTCGAGGTACCAGGAGGCGCAGCCGCCGGTGCTCCACACCGCGCCCTGCAGCTTGCGCTGCAGTTCGGCATTGAACTCGTCCTGCACGTCCTTGCGGACCTCGACGGTGCGCAGGCCCAGCTTGTCGAACTGCGCGACGGCGTCGGCGATGTAATTGATCTGCGATTCGATCATGAACACCATCGAGGTGTGGCCCAGGCCCACGTTCGGGCCCAGCATGAAGAACATGTTCGGGTAGTTGTGGATGGCCGAGCCCTTGTAGCCCTGCTGGCCGATGGCGTCGAAAACCTCTGCCAGGGTACGGCCGTCGCGGCCGGAGACGGTGTCGTAGACCGGCGAGTCGGTGACGTGGAAGCCGGTGGCCACGATGATGGCGTCGACCTCGCGCTCGACGCCGTCCTTGGTGACGACGGAGTTCGCGCGGATCTCCTTGATGCCGTCGGTGACGACGTCGACATTGTCGCGGCTCAGCGCGGGGTAGTACTCGTTGGAGATGAGCATGCGCTTGCAGCCGATGCGGAAGTTCGGGGTGACCTTGCGGCGCAGCTCGGGATCGCGGACCTCGGCGAACAGCTTGGCGCGGGCGACCGCCTCGAGCGCGAGCATGGCGGGCGGGAACTTGGCCAGGCCGACGACCTGGGTCTCGCGGGCGGCGTAGATACCCGTGCGGTAGAGGGCCCGCAGCGCCGGAATGTGCTTGAGCGCGAACTTCTCCGGGCCGAAGTACTCGCGGTCGGCGCGCGGCAACAGCCAGGGCGCGGTGCGCTGGTAGACGTCCAGGTGCGCGACCTCGGCCGCGATGGCCGGGACGATCTGGATGGCGGACGCGCCGGTGCCGATGACGGCGACGCGCTTGCCGGTCAGATCCGAGTCGTGGTTCCAGCGGGCGGAGTGGAAGATCTCGCCCTGGAAGTCGTTGATGCCCTTGATATCCGGCAGGTTCGGCTCGCACAGCGCGCCGACGGCCGAGACCAGGATGTCGGCGGTGAACGCGCCCTGGCTGGTCTGGATCTCCCAGCGGGCGTCCTCGGCGTTCCACTGTGCGCCGGTCATCTCGCAGTCGAAGATGTGGTGGTCGCGCACGCCGTACTTGTCGGCGACGCCCTGGATGTAGCGCTGGATCTCCGGCTGCTTGGAGAACGAGCGCGACCATTCCGGGTTGAGCGCGAAGGAGTACGAGTACAGCTGCGAGGGCACGTCGCAGGCCGCGCCCGGGTAGGTGTTGTCGCGCCAGGTGCCGCCGACATCACTGCCGCGCTCCAGCACGAGGTAGTCGGTGCGGCCCTGCTGGCTCAGGCGAATGGCCAGGCCCAGGCCCGAGAACCCGCTGCCGACGATGATCACGTGCGCATGCCGGGCTTCCCGGTTGCCGACAGCTTTGTCTGTAACCTTGCGACTCATATATGCGAGACTAGGGTCTTATTGAGCGGGAGTCAACAGTATTGACTCGCGTTCAGTAAAGTGGACCCGTGACCAAGGAGCGCAGCGTGAGCAGACCCGATGCCGGAGCCTCGGCCAAGCGCGTGCGCCTCAGCCCGGCCGAACGCCGACAGCAGCTCATCACATTGGGTGTGGAGATGCTGCGCGAACACGATCTCGAAGACATCTCCGTCACCGAGATCGCCGATCGCGCCGGAATCTCGCGCGGCCTGCTGTTCCACTACTTCGCCTCCAAGCAGGAATTCCAGCTCGCGATCGTGCGGCAGGCGAACGTGGACTTCCTGGAACGCACCGCCCCGGACCGCAACCTCGATCTGTATTCGATGCTGCGCGACTCCATCGATCGCTACATCGATTACGTGAGCCAGAACGGCACCGCCTACCACGCGCTGCTGCGCGGCCCGGTCAGCGCGAACCCGGAGATGGCGGAAATGGTGGCCAACGCGCGACAGGCCACCGCCGAACGCATCCTCGCCGAAGCCCCGATCCCGGCCGACGACCCCGACCGGCCGCGGCTGGCGCTGGCCGTGCGCGGCTGGATCGCCTTCGTCGAGGAGGTGGTGCTCACCTGGTTGCGCGAAGAACCCATCACCCGGGAGGCACTGGTCGACATGCTCGTCGCATCGCTGCCGGCCCTCGCGTTGAACGCGGATCTCGCTGCGGCACTTCAGCAGTGAGCAGCGGGTCCGGCCACTCCCCGGTGGCGGCGTAGGCGATGAGCGCCGCGGCCAGCGGGCTGTGGGTGATGATCAGATCGCGGTAGAGCTCGTCGACCGTTGTACATCCGGACGATAATTCGGGTGCCGACATCGGTCACACCTCCCGAGGGTTTTGCCCCAGACCCCAATGGCGGGGAGACGTTTCGAGCGTGACACGACCGGCATCCGAGGACGCCTGAAAAATCAGGGTTCTCGGCAGGGTTTCAAGAATTACTTATCCAATTCTGCGAATCGCCGTAAACTTTCGCGGTTTCTTACAATAACGTGCCGGTTCCAGGTGCCGACCAGTTCGGCCGCGCGCATCCATTTCATGGCCAGCCCGACCGCGTCCACTCCCGCCCCGATCAGATTGCCGAGCTCCTCGTAGGAGAGCCGGACGGTGATCTCCCAGCCGTCTTCGGTAGCGCGGCCCCAGGATTCGACGAACTCCAGCAGCAGCCGCGCCAGCCGCACCTGCACCGGGCACCCGCCGAAATCCAGTCGCCGCTGATCCGACCAGGCCAGCCGGTCCGCCAGCGAACGGCACAGCGCGAGCAGGGCGTCCGGATGCTGTTCCAGGAAGTTCATGAACACCGCGCCCGGGATCCGGTGCGCGATGGTGGCGGTGCACACGGTGGCGGTGTTCGAGCGCCGCGAATCCGGCACCAGCGCACCGAGTTCCCCGATCACGTCCCCGCTGACCCGAATGGCGAACAACTTCCCGTCGGACGCGGTGATCTTCACGCACGCCGAGACCGTCCGGTCCCGCGAGCGCAGCAGGTACACCATCGTGCCGGGATCGCCCTCCCGCATCAGCACCGTGCCCGGCGGGCAATAGGTCTGCACCCCCAGTTGCAGCAGATCATGCCGGGATCGCTCCCCCAGGCGCGCCATGAAAGTCCCCGTGGGCCAAGGCCAATCGCCCAGCTGCCCGCCGCCGTGTGAGTTCACAGTCGTATCCAGTTCCGTACCGCCGATGGAAACTGTCCCCCGAACCCTCCACGGTAGCGAGCGAAAGAGATCAGGTGTCGTACTCGTAGCCGGAGTGGTCGCCGCCGGCGGAGACGGCGGTGATGACGGCTGCGGCGAGGATCATGATCGCCGAAACCAGCAGGGCCACTTCGAGTCCGCGGTGGAAGGCGGCGTAGGTGGCGGTGATGACGTTGTCGACGATCGGGCCGTAGGCGGCCGAGGCGGCGGCGTCACCGCCGGTCGGGACCTTGCCGGTCTCGATGGCGTCGATGACGATGGCCTGGAAGTTGGCGGGGATGCCGAGCTGGTTGAGGCGGTCGGTGAGATCGGAGTTCAGGAACGAGTTCACCAGCGAGCCGAGGGCTGCCACGCCGACCACCGCGCCGACCTGGCGCATGGTGTTGGTCGCGGCGGCGGCCATGCCGGAATGCTCGGCCGGGACGCCGGACAGCACGGCCGAGGTCAGTGGGACGACGGCGATGCCGAAGCCGAGCCCGGCCAGCGTCAGCGACATCGCGAGGGGTGCGAATTCCGGTGCGATGCCCAGGTTCTCGCGGGTCAGCAGGATGCCCGCCGCGCCGAGCAGGCAGCCGGTGATCATGGGTGTGCGGGAGCCGCGCAGCGCTACCCAGAAGCCCGCGGCCAGCGCGCCGAGGATGATGGCGACGGCCATGGGCGCGAACATCGCCGCGGTGCGCCAGCCCGAATACCCGACCACCTCCTGCAGATACAGCGCGGTGAAGAAGAAGATCGAAAAGATGCCGAAGTAGACGGCGAACGCCACGATCAGCGCGCTGCGCACCATCGGACGCTTCAGATACCGGAAGTCGAACATGGGATTGCGGGCGCGCGATTCGATCACCAGGAAGGCGACGCCCGCCAGCCCGCCGACCGCGAACAGCGTGATCACCAGGGCCGCACCGTAACCGGACTCCTCCCCCGCGATGCCCGCGTAGATCACGCAGCCGAGAAACGCCGAGCCGGTGAGGAATCCGGCCACGTCGACCGGACCGGGTTGCGGGTCGGCGGATTCCGGAACGTAGCGCAGCGCGGCGGCCAGCACCACCACGCCGACGGCCAGGTTGAACCAGAACACCGAGCGCCAGCCGCCCACCCCGACCAGCAGCCCGCCCAGCACCGGCCCCGAGGCCAGCGCCAGACCGGACACCGCCGCCCAAGCCCCCAGTGCGCGTGCGCGTTCCGAACGATCCGGGAACACCTGCCGGATCACCGACAACGTGCCGGGCTCCGAGGCCGCCGCCCCCAATCCCATGACGGCGCGGCCCGCGATGAGCACCGCCACCGTCGGCGCGAGCGCCGAGAGCATCGAACCCGCGGTGAACACGGCCAGCCCGGCGATCATGACCCGTTTGCGGCCCCACCGGTCCCCCAGCGATCCGGCGGTGAGCATGAGGCTCGCGAAGACCAGCGTGTAGGCGTTGACCACCCATTGCAGCGAGACCACCCCGGCGTGCAGGCTCGACTGGATGTCGCCGAGGGTGACACTGACGACGGTGGTGTCGAGGAAGGTCACGAACAGCACCGCGGTGACGGTGATCAGGGCGACGCCCGGCCGCCGCGCGGTTGTGTTGGCGCGCATGTCGACTCCGCGCCGCTCAGCTCGTCGGCGTGACCGACCCGGTCGCGCACGGCGCGGGCGGTTTGCCCTGCGTCTCGAGCGAGAGCAGGGTGCAGAAGGTCGCGGCCGCCACCTTCCAGCCGCCGCCGATCAGCACGGCGTTGCCCGGCTGGTCCTGGAGGGCGGGTGTGCCGTTCAAGGAGATGGTGAACACCACGTCGGCGTGGTCGGCGCCGACGGCCGTCACGCTCGACACCGCGGCCTTGGTGCCCTTGGCGATGGCCGAATCCGCTTGGGCGCGAATGGTGTCGGCGAAACTCTGGCCGTTCTCGAGCAGCGCGATCTTCTGGTCCGCCGAGCTCGATCCGTCGAAGAAGCGCTGATAGGAATCGGTGACGGCCGCCACCAGCGCGGTGTCCCCGGCGACGGTCGTGGCGGTGGGGTGCGCGGTCTTGGGTTCCTTCGCCGACACTCCGCACCCGGCGGCCACCGCCACCAAAAGTGCGCACAGTGCAAGGGATTTCACCAACGAATTGCGAATCGACATGCCTCGCCCTCCCTGGCTGACGGGAACGGCATGAGACAAATCAGACTACGCGCCCCGTGATCGGGACATGCCGGGTTGACGCGGCCGGATTACAACGAGTGGGCGTCGAGCCAGTCACGGGCCACCGCGGAGGGGATCGCGCCCTGATCGCGGATCTGGTGGATCATGTCGGCGAAATCGGTGGTGGTGAGTTCGCCCGCCACGTAATTGAGTTTGCGGATCTGCTCGTCGGTGAGCGCTGCCTTGCGCATGACCGGCAGCACCTGGGCGGCGCGGAAGGCGTAGTCCGGATCGGCGAGCGGGGTGAGGTCCACGCCGCCGTCGGGCAGGAACGCGGGCGGACCGGCCAGCACGGCGAGTTGAATCTCACCGTCGGAGAGGGCTTTTCGCAGGTCCGCGTCGGAGGTGAAGGTGACCTGGTGGGTGAGGTCGCAGTGGTAGACGGTGCGCAGCGGGTCCAGGACGTCGCGCTGGGGGTCCAGGGGCGCGCGCAGCGCGTCCAGCGGCGGGCCGGTGGTGATGCCGACGGTCAGTCCGTCGCAGCGCGGGCCGATGTCTTTCAGCGAGGACGGGTACTCGGCGACGCGGGTGGTCGCGGTGACCACGGTCGGGCGGAGGTCGGTCCCGTCGGCGGGGTCGGAGTCGACGACGCCCTCCGGAAGCGCCTTGGACAGTGCCGGATTGACGGCGTCGGGTCTGGTGGCCGTCGAGGTCGCGTCGAGCGCGGTCAGCAGATCACCGCTGACATCCCCGAACAGCGCGATGGTGTCTGCGTCGAGGGCGGCCAGCAACTGCTTGCGCTCACCCATGCGCTCCTCGGTCCGCGTGTGCAGTCCGGTCCGCGCCAGCGCGCCTGCGTAGAGCTCGGCGATCATCATCGACTCCGGCGAGTTGCCCGCGCCGACGGTGAGTACCGGCCCGGAGTCGTGGTTTCCGCACCCGACGGCGACCGCCGCCACCACGACGACCAGCAGTGGACGCGACAGGCGGCGCACGAGGGAGGCGGTTGCGGCGGACACGCGCAACAGTCTGCCGCAGCCTGATCGCAGGACTTCCGGAGGGTCGGCGCGCCCGGGAAGATGACTCGGCCGCATCCGCCAGAAAAGCGAAACCGACCCCAGGTAGGCAACGTTCGCGGAACAGAGCGGGCAATATGGACAGTTAGGTCTGTTTCGGGGTGGTCAACTTCGCCCCGCCCGCCGCAGGCACCCCGCTCGGAAGGACGACAGTGCACTCGCTCATCACCACGCGCGCCGACGGCAGGCGCATCTCCAGGACCGTATTCCGGATCCTCGCCGCGTCCGTCGCGCTCGCCGCGGCCATGACGCTGTCCGCCTGCGGCGGCAGCAAGTCCAATCCCCTCGGCGGGGGCGGCGGGAGCTGCGGTGGCGACACCACCAAGCTGACCGTCGGCTCGGCCAACTTCCCGGAATCCGAGACCGTCGCCGACGTGTACGCGGAAGCGCTGCGGGCCAATGGGTTCGGCATCGACACCAAGCTGAACATCGGCAGCCGCGAGGCGTACGTGCCCGCATTGAAGGACTGCTCGATCAGCCTGATCCCGGATTACACCGGCAATCTGCTGCAGTACCTGGACAAGTCGAGCACCGCCACCACGCCGGACGAGGTGAATGCCGCGCTGACGAAGGCGCTGGGCGATCAGCTCGCCATCGGCACCCCGGCCCCGGGTGAGGACTCCGACGCGGTCGTGGTCACCAAGGCCACCGCCGACAAGTGGAATCTGAAGTCCATCGCCGATCTCGCCTCGCACTCCTCCGAGGTGAAACTGGCCGCGCCCGCGGAGTTCTCCGAGCGGCCCGGTGGCCTGCCCGGCCTGAAGAAGAACTACGGCCTGGACATCTCGACCGCCAACTTCGTCCCGATCGCCGACGGCGGCGGCCCGGCCACCGTGAAGGCGCTCACCGAGGGCCAGGTGACCGCGGCCGACATCTTCACCACCTCGCCCGCCATCGCCCAGAACAACCTGGTGGTGCTGGCCGACCCGAAGCACAACTTCCCGCCGCAGAACGTGGTGCCGCTCTACAACACCGGCAAGAAGAGCGACAAGCTGAGCAAGGTGCTCGACGCCGTCTCCGCGAAACTGACCACGGCCGAGCTCATCTCGCTCAATACCGCCGTGTCCGGCAGCAGCAAGACCGAGCCCGCCGCGGCCGCCAAGGCTTGGGTGACGGCGCAGGGGCTCGACAAGCCGATCGCATAACGGAGGGGAACACGGTGTCCGACATCGAATTCAACGGCGTCAGCAAGACGTACCCGGACGGCACTACCGCCGTCCACCACCTCGATCTGAGCATCGAATCCGGGTCGTTCACCGTGTTCGTCGGGCCGTCCGGCTGCGGCAAGACCACCTCGATGCGCATGATCAACCGCATGCTCGGGCCCAGCACGGGCACGATCACCGTTGGTGGACAGGATATTTCGCGTATCAACCCGGTCAAGCTCCGGCTCGGGATCGGCTACGTGATCCAGAACGCCGGACTGCTGCCGCACCGGACGGTCGTCGACAACGTGGCGACCGTACCGGTGCTGCGCGGACAGTCCCGCGCCGCGGCCCGTAAGGCGGCGCTGGAGGTGATGGAGCGCGTCGGCCTGGATCGCGGTCTGGCGCAGCGCTATCCGTCGCAGCTCTCCGGCGGGCAGCAGCAGCGCGTGGGCGTGGCCCGGGCGCTGGCCGCCGACCCGCCGATCCTGCTCATGGACGAGCCGTTCAGCGCGGTCGATCCGGTGGTGCGCACCGAACTCCAGGCCGAGATGCTGCGGTTGCAGGCCGAACTGCACAAGACCATCGTTTTCGTCACCCATGACATCGACGAGGCGATCCGGCTCGGCGACCACATCGCCGTCTTCGGGCCGGGCGGCTACCTACAGCAGTACGACGTGCCGCAGACGGTATTGGCCCAGCCCGCTACGGATTTCGTTGCCGGGTTCGTAGGCCGCGACCGCGGCTACCGGGAGCTGTCCTTCCGGACCGCCGAAACCGTTCCACTGCACGAGCTTTCGACGGTCACCCCGGACGAGATCACCGGGGTTCGGCTGAGCCTGGGCGAATGGCGGCTGGTCGTCAACCCGGACAAGAAACCGATCGGGTGGATCGACACCACCGGCGTGGAAGGCGTCCGCGCCGGGCACGACCTCGCCGACAGTGTGGCCGCGGGCGGCTCGCTGTTCCCGCCGGGCGGCGATCTGCGCCAGGCCCTCGACTCCGTCATCTCCTCCCCCGCCGAAATCGGTGTGGCCGTGGATGATTCCGGAGCCGCGGTCGGCGCGATCTACGCCCGCGACGTGCTCGAGCAGCTGCACAACCAGCGCACCGCCGAGGACGCCGAACGCAATCGGGTCTTCTTCGAGGAATCCCGATGAGATACCTCATCGACAATTTCCACGAGATCGCGGTCTACGCGGGCACCCATATGCGGCTGGCGCTGGAACCGCTGCTGCTGGGCCTGCTCATCGCGATCCCGGTGGGTGCGCTGGCGCATCGGGCGCGCTGGCTGCGCCGGGTCACCACCACCGCCGCCAGCATCGCGTACACGATCCCGTCGCTGGCCCTGTTCGTCATCCTGCCGCCGCTGCTGAACATCGGCGTCATCGACGAGCTGAACGTGGTGATCGCGCTGACCATCTACTCGGTGGCGCTGCTGGTGACGGCCGTGCCCACCGCGCTGGACTCGGTGCCCGCCGACACCCTAGACGCCGCCGACGCCATCGGGTACACCCCGTTGCGGCGGGTGCTCACCGTCGACTTCCCGCTCGCCCTCCCGGTTTTCGTCGCCAACCTGCGGGTGGTGGCGGTCACCAATATCTCGATGGTGACCGTCGGCGCGTTGATCGGGGTCGGCGGGCTGGGCAAGCTGTTCACGCAGGGGTATCAGCGCGACTACCCCGACGAGATCATCGCGGGCATCATCGTCGTGCTGGTGCTGGCACTGGTGGTGGACCGATTGCTGTACGTGCTGGGCAGATTGGCGACGCCCTGGCTGAAAGGTCGTGCGGCATGAGCCTTTTCCTCAACGCCTGGCATTTCCTCACCGACGGCGCGAACTGGTCGGGTCCCACCGGGATCGGGATGCGGCTGCTGGAGCACCTCGACTACAGCCTGCTGGCGGTGGCCCTGTCGGCGGTGATAGCGGTGCCGATCGGGCTGCTCATCGGGCACACCCGGCGCGGCTCGGCGCTCATCGTCGGGTTCGCCAACTCCATGCGCGCGCTGCCGACCCTGGGCGTGCTCACCTTCGTGGTGCTGTTGCTCGGTCTGGGCCTGACGCCGCCGCTGCTCGCGCTGCTGACCGTCGGCATCCCGCCGCTGCTGGCGGGGACCTACGCGGGCATCGCCAATGTGGATCCGACCGTGGTGGACGCGTCCCGGGCCATGGGCATGAGCGAACGCCGGGTGCTGTTGCAGGTCGAACTGCCCAACTCGCTGCCGGTGCTGCTGAGCGGGCTGCGCGCGGCCACCCTCCAGGTGGTGGCCACCGCCACCATCGCCGCCTACGTGAATCTCGGTGGGCTGGGCCGCTACATCTTCGACGGCATCAGCCTCTATCGCTACGACAAGGTGCTGGTCGGCGCGATCCTGGTGGCCGCGCTGGCGTTGGCGCTGGACGGGCTGCTGGCGTTCGCGGTGTGGCTGAGCGTGCCGGGCACCGGGCGGTTGCGCCGTCTCGCGGGGCGCGCCTGAACCCGGAACTCGATAGATCCGGTCCGGTTCGCAGCGGATTCACAGCCGCAGGTCCCAGAATGGCCGCGTGCAACCGGGACGCATTCTTGTGATCGAAGACGCCGAGGCCATTCGGGCCGCCGTCGCGGCCGGGCTGTCGGCGGCCGGGCACGACGTGCTCGAGCGCGGCGACGGCCGGCTGCTCGAGCAGGACCTCGCCCAGTTCCGGCCCGATGTGGTGGTGCTCGACGTCACGCTGCCCGGCCGCGACGGGTTCGCGCTGCTGGAATCCGTGCGGGCGCGCTCGGCGGCGGGCGTGGTCATGCTGACCGCCCGCGACGGGGTGGAGGATCGGGTGCGCGGGCTGCGCGCCGGATCCGACGACTATGTGGTGAAGCCCTTCGATCTCGTGGAACTGGTGGCGCGGGTCGAGGCGCTGCTGCGGCGGATGGGAAAACTGCGTTCCCGCATCGTGATCGGTGACCTGGAGGTGGATATCGACGCGGGCGGGGCGCACCGCGCCGGGCACGCGCTCACCCTCACCGCCACCGAATTCAAACTGCTGGCCTATCTCGCCGCCCAGCGGGACCGGGTGGTCACCAAGACCCAGATCCTCACCGCCGTCTGGGGATACGAGGACTACGACCCGAATCTGGTCGAGGTGCATGTGAGCGCGCTGCGGCGCAAACTCGAGGAACACGGGGACCGGGTGGTGCAGACGGTGCGCGGACTGGGGTACACGCTGCGGGTGCCCCGATGAAGACGGTCTCGCTGCGCGGGCGCGTGACCCTCACCGCCGCACTGGTTTCCGGGATCGTGCTGGTGCTGGTGGCGGTCGTGGTGCACGGGCTGTTCGGGCTGGTGATGACCCGCAGCGAGAACACCGTGCTCACCGACCGCGTGCAGCTGGCCAAACAGCTGTCCCAGCAAGGGGTTTCACCGGAGGACCTGGTCTCGCGGGTGGACACGCATTCGGTGCGGGTGCGGCTGGTGCTGGCCGACGGCCACACCTACGGCAGCCTCGACCACCGGCTGGCCGAAGACAGCTCCACCAGAACGCGTTTCGTCAGGCTCACCGGGCCGGGGACGCTCAACGACGCCCGCTTGACCCTGCAGATCGACACCCCGCTGCTGGCGCGCGTGCAGTCCCGCCTGGGACTGCTGCTGATCCTGGCCACCACCGGCGCGATCGCGGTGATCGTCGTCGGCCTGTGGTTCCTGGTGCGCCGTGCCCTCGCGCCCCTGGACACCATGACCCGCCTGGCCCGCGACATCGCCCACGGCCACCTCGGCCGCCGCCTCAACCCGTCCCGCACCGACACCGAACTCGGCCGCACCGCCGCCGCTTTCGACGAAATGCTCGACGCCCTCGAGGGCGCCCTCCGCGACACCGCCGCCGCCGAGTCCCGAGCCCGCGCCTCCGAACAGCAGATCCGCGTCTTCGTAGGCGACGCCGCCCACGAACTCCGCACCCCCATCACCGGCGTCCGCTCCCTCGCCGAGGCGGTCTTCCAACAACCCGCCGACACCGATCCGGAGGACCGCCAACGCATGCTCCTCCTTCTGGTCCGCGAAACCCAACGCGCGGGCCGCCTGGTCGACGACCTCCTCGACCTGGCCCGCATCGACGCGGGCCTCCACCTCCGCCTCGAACCGGTGAACCTACGCGCGCTGGTGGAAACTCACCTGGACCGCATGCGAATGCTGCACCCCCACACCGAATTCCACCTCACCGGCACCCCGGCGACAGCGATGGTCGACGCCGAACGCATCACCCAAATCCTCACCAACCTCCTCGCCAACGCCTGCCAGGCCATGAAGGACCACGGCACCGTCACCGTCGACATCCGCGAATCATCTTCCAGCACAGTAGAACTCACGATCACCGACACCGGCCCCGGCATTCCCGCCGAAGACCGCGACCGCATCTTCGACCGCCTGGTCCGCCTCGACCACGCCCGCGACAACCGCCCCGACGGCTCCGGCCTCGGCCTCGCCATCGCTCGCGGCCTGGCCCGCGCCCACGGCGGCGACCTGGCCTGCAGTGCCCCCGCCCCCGGCAGCACCGGGGCGGTCTTCGTGCTGCGCCTGCCCACCGATGACCGTCAGCTTCGCGCGGTACCGCCAGCCTGAAGATCGACTGAAGAAGGCCGCACGCTTCAGCCCACCTTCAGCGATCGCGGGCACATTCGAGGGGGAACCAACCCCCATCGATACGGAGTGAACATGAAGCGCGCCCTCGCTGCCACCCTCGCCGCAGCCGCCGGAGCAGCCACGATCGCCCTCGCCGTCCCCGGCGTGGCCTCGGCCGACGGCCCCGACTGCAGCAAGGCCGCCCGCGTAGCCGCACACCAGGACGCCAAGCCGAAGGTGCAGGCCGTGCTGGCAGCACACCCGGACCTGAAGGACGAGCTCACGAAGATCAAGGCGCTGCCGAAGGATCAGCGCAAGGCCGAATGGACCTCGTACAAGCAGGCCCACCCCGACGAGGCCCAGGCCCTGCACGACGCCCGCTCCGCAGTCATCACCTTCCGCCAGAACTGCCACAAGTAACCCCGCCCACCCCCAACCGCCCGCCCCGAGCCACCCCTCACCGCTCGGATGCCGCACGACTGCCCTCACACGGCATCACAGGCGGGCGCGGCCGGGGACGCCGATCCGGACGATCGGCGCCCCCGGCCAAAACCTCGCCCCTATCCGGTGAGAGCCGCGCGACGACGCCAGGTCCAGCGGAGTAGGCCGACACCCACCGCCAGGGTGATCACGTTGATACCCAGTTCGATGAATCCACCCGCACCCGAACGCCACCAGATGGCGTGTTCGAGGTCGTAGAGCGCGTCCATGCAGAACAGATAGATGGCCGATCCACCGCCCGCGAGGAGCCAGAGCAGGGCTGTGGGGTGGCGTTTGAGCAAGGCGACGGCCGCTGCGATCACGCACAGCGCCAGCCACGCATCGGCCAGGGGGAAAGCGTTCTCGAATTCGATGTACGCGGGACGATCGTTGCTGGCTACCGCGCCGCGGGCGCTGAACCAGAGCACCCAATAGGCGGTCAGGATCAGCAAGCTGGCCGCGAGCACTACGAGCACCCGGCTCCTGGATTGTTCGCTGACCTCGAGCTGCGCAGACACATCCGCCATTCTGAAACACCAAGCCCCACATTGAGGTCGTAACGTAGTTTGCGCTGGAAGACGCCACCGCGCTCCTCCACCGGCGGGTAGCGCGTCGGTCAGATTGCGGGGGTGACTTCGAGGAACCAGCGGACGGACTGGGCCGTGCCTCGGATGCCGGAACCGTTGTGGTCTACCGGGCCCAGATCGGTGATTGGGGCGTCGACGCCGTGGGTGAGGAGGGCGGTTCGGCAGTTGGCGCTGTTGGCCGGGGCGACGTCGCGGTCTTGGCTGCCGGTGTAGAGGCGGATGGGGAGTTGAGGGGTCCAGTCGGTGCAGGTGCTGTCGGCGATCTTCATGGCGGTGGCGAAGGGGGCGGTTGGGTTGCGTAGCAGGTCAATTCCGTGGGGGGTGAGTAGGTGATCGATGTCCGGGGGTAGGGCCGGGATGATGGCTTCGATGGGGTGCAGGCCGTCGAAGAGTTGCTCGACGGTGTCGGCGTAGGGGGGCTGGAAGACCTCGGCGGGTGAGCGGTACAGGCCGTGCAGGCGATTCCAGGAGACCAGCAGGTACGCGCTGTAGAAGGAGCCGGAGCCCGGGTCGAGGGTGCCGTCGAACAGGGCGGGCAGCTCGGCGGCACTCAGGTCGAACGGGCCGCTGATGGCGGCGACGGCGGTCGCCCGAAAGTCCTTGTCCGCGTTACCCTGGAGTGCTCGCGCCAGTCCCATGGCCGCCGGTCCGCCCTGTGAGAATCCGACGATGTCGACCTCTTCGCGCAGTCGGCGTCCCAGCGCCGCGACCTGGCTGCGGGCTGCCCGCAGCATGTCCACCGATGCGGTGGTCTCCGACGGCACGTCCAGGTAGGGATGCGGCCCTGGGCCCGAGCCCAATCCGAGGTAGTCGGGCGCGACCCCGGCGAAACCGGCCGCCGCGTAGGTGAGTGTCGCGGCGACATCGCCACCGTCCGCCGCCGCCGAGGGCGCGGCAGCCTTGGTGGGCTGGGTGCCGTGCTCGTACGCCACGGTGACCAGGTCGTTCTTGTCGTTTCGAGGCAATGCGAGCAACCCGCTGGCCGTGGTGGCCCGGCCGTCCGTGCCCACCGTTTCGTAGTTCAGCCGGTACGTGTCGACACCGAATCGCACCGCGTCGGCATGGAACTCGTTGGCGTTCAGCGTGGCTCGAACCTCGTCGGCCGAATAGCTACGCAGCTGCTCGACTTTCACCAGCCGCCCGCGATCGACCTCCACCGCAGCGGGCTCCGAGGTGCCCGTACACCCGGTAGCGAGCAGCGAGACCCCGAACAGCAAAGCGGCACCGACGATCCCCGCGCTGACCCGAACTCGTCGGCCACGCGGGAAAGAGTGAATCTCTGTGGTCACACCGAAATCTCATCGCCGACCACGACACCGGGTCCATCCCTCCCCGGGGTGATCAAGCGCCGCGCCCTCACACGTGAGTATGAGGGCGCGGCGCGAACGCTCAACGTCGAGTCGTCAGCGCGACGGCCGGAACCCAGAGCAGGAGCAGGACGCCGGACACATAGGCAGCCGGGGCGAGAGCGGTGCTGAGCAGCAGGTAGCCGACACCCGACACCGCGATCGCGGCGGCCAGTAGCAGCCCGAGGTAGGGCAGGAACCGGGGCCGGGTCCGGTCGCGCAGCATGGGGACGGAGGCCAGCACCGCCGTCGCGGCCAGCAACAGCATCTTGACGCCGTCGAGTCGATCGATCAGACCGTAGACGGTGGCAGCGGTCGCGGCATTGCCCTCGGACGCGATCCACCCGGCAAGGTGAACCCCCAAGGCGCACTGCGTCAGTGAGACCGCGACCGCCGCGACACCGGTCATCCGCGCGGGGCGGGCGAGCGCGGTGAGAACCACCGCCAGCGCGAGCCCCGCGATACCTTGCGAGGTCACGAACTGCACCGTCGCGACCCCGGCATGCCCCGCGAGCGCTTCCAGGATCTGCGCACCCGACGCGCGGACGGACAAGTTGGTGGGCCAGACCGACAAGCCCACGATCCAGGCGATCAGAAAGGTCACGCCCGCAGCCGCGACCAGCGGCCGGATTCCGTTGCGGGCGTGGGATTCAGAGACGACGGTGGCGGGCGCATCGGCGCGGACGATGGTGGTCATGATGAATTCCTTTGCGGTGGTGGGCAATCGGGTCAGTGGAAAGGAAGCCAGGCGGCGGTGAGCAAGTGGACGGCGGCCAGGCCGACGCAGGTGACGGCCATCGGCCAGTTGCGCTGCCGCGCGCCGAGCCAGGCATCCCAGAGCTGCGCCAGCCCCGACACCACCAGCAGCGGCACGATCGCGGCGATCGATCCGACCGCCAGCACGGTCAGGGTGACCAGGCTCAGCGGCAGAGCGCGCGCGGCGTAGGCGCCGAGAAAGAACATCGATCCGGCCGTCGGAAGCTCGCCCGCGGGCAGCGCCAAGCGCGGCCGCACGAGTCCGACCAGGCACGACGCCCCGGACACCATCGCGACCGCGGCGTTCAAGAGCAGGACCACAAGCATTAGTTCTAACCTCAAATCGTTCACGTCATGAAGCATTCTCAATATATATACTTCTGATCGTGAATGATGTCAACGGCCGGACGAGGATCCCCGGCACGGTCTCCTACCGCCTCGGAGTGCTGGGAGCCCTCGCGGAAAACCGCTTCGCGACGGCGATCGCGGCACTGGATCTCAAGCCCAAACACGTGGGCCTGCTCGCGGCCCTGGAATCGGCGGCGGGCCTGTCGCAGCAGGAACTCGCGACCCGGCTCGGCGTGGTGCCGAGTCTCGTTGTCGCCCTTGCCGATCACCTGGAGCGACTGGGCGCCCTGCGACGCGAACGCGATCCGTCGGACCGCCGCCGCCAGACCCTGGTGCTCACCGACGACGGCCGCGCACTACTCACTCGATGCGAACAGGAAGCCGCGGCCTTGGACCGCACCCTCACCGCGAGCCTGACTCCCGCCCAGCTCAGCGCCTTGAACGAGGCCCTGTCCCTGCTCGCCACCGAGGCGGGCATGCCGCCCCGCTGACCGGAGGCCCGACCACAATTCCATACCCATTCGGCATGTCGCAGCCTTCGCTAAATACCGACCGGTCGGTTATGTGTTAGGCAATACCCGAACACCCGATCTGGCTATATGTGTCCCCAATTCATGGCAGTGCCGAGGCCGACGGTCACGGCACTCCGCATCGAATGAGAGGCGAGCGCATGCAGTTCAGGAAGTTTGCGGCGATGTCGATGATGACCATTGCCGCCACCGTGATGACCGCCGCCACCGCACACGGCGAGGCGGAACGACCGCTCATCGTGGGCGGTCAGGATCACGGGTTGAGCTACACCTCCACGCTGTCCGACGACCACCAGGGCGTGGTCACGCACCTGAGCGCGGGGACGTTCGAGATGTCGGCCGACCAGTCGCTGGTGTCCGTGGTCGCTCCGGACGGCACTGTGGTGGAACAGATTCCCACCGACTACGAGCTGGGCGGCCAGCCGGTGCGGCTGCGCGCCGAGGTCGGCGAGGACAACAGCACTCTGACCGTGTGGCCCACCGAGAGCAACGGCCCGGTCAGCGAGAGCACCTACAACGACGGCGTGCGTGAGATCGCGCAACAGCAGCAGCTCAAGGACATCGGTGTCATCGGCTGTATCGCCGGTGGCGCGGTCGGCGCCGGTCTCTTCGGCGTCATCGGCACCGTGATCGGCCTGATCGCGCTGATCGTCGGCGCGATCCCCGGCCTGTTCATCGGCCTCGTCGCCGGTGCCGTAATCGGCTGTGTCGTGGGCTTCTTCGTCATCTGACCCACTAGGCGCACCCGCGCCGAATCGCTGTGAACCGAGGCCACCGCGCATCCCGCGGTGGCCTCGGCGCGCCGTCAGCCGGGACGGACCAGTCCGTGCTGATGGGCGTAGACGACGGCGTGAATGCGGTCTCGCACAGCGAGTTTGGCGAGAATACGGGAGACGTGAGTCTTGACGGTCTCCTCGCCGACGCCGAGGGCGGTGGCAATCTCGTTGTTGGAGCGGGCATCCGCGACCAGCAGCAGCACCTCGCGCTCCCGGGCGGTCAGCTGGGACAGTTCGGGCGGCTCGGCGGGCGGGGCGATACCGGTGATCAGACTGCTCGCCAGGCGGCGGGTCATGGAGGGGTCGATGACGGCGTCGCCGCGGAAGGCCACCCGGATCGCGGCCACGAGTTCTTCCGGCGGAAGGCTTTTCAGCAGGAAACCGCTGGCCCCGGCGGACAGCGCACGGTGCAGGTTGGCTTCGCTGTCGTAGGTGGTGAGCACCAGCACCCGGGTGCCGCCCGCCGCGACGATGGCCTCGGTGGCGGCCAAGCCGTCCAGCTTCGGCATCCGGACATCCAGGATCGCGACATCGGGCCGGGTGCGGGCGGCGGCCTCGATGGCGGAGCGGCCGTCACCGACCTCGGCCACGCACTCCAGGTCGGGATGCGCGTCCACGACCGCGCGCAGACCGGAGCGGAACACGGTGTGATCGTCGGCGATCAGGATGGTGATGGTCATGCGGCTCCTATCGGTACCGAAACCGTGATCTCCCATTGGTTTCCGGCGGAATCGACACCATGCGAGACGGTGCCGTCGAACAGCTCGACCCGGCGGCGGATGCCGTCCAGACCTCGATGCACCTCCGAGCTGTCCGCCATGGCCGCAACGGGATTCGTCTCCCGGATCGTCACCGCGCCGGGCCGGTAACCGATCACCAGCTCGGCCGGGGCGCGCCCGTGCCGCAGCGCGTTGGTCAGCATCTCCTGGACCACCCGGTAGAGCATGACGTCCAGCGACTCCGGCAACACCGGCGGCTCTCCCGAAACCGTCACGCGCACGGTCAATCCGGCGTCCCGGACCCGCGCCACCAGCTCCTCGATATCGGCCAGTCCGGGCTGCCGCTGCCCCTCGTCGTCGCGGCCGTGCAGCAGATCCAATTGCCGCCGCAGGTCCACCATGGCCGCGCGACTGCTCGACTCCACCGCCGTCACCGACCGCGACGCGGCCGCGCCATCACTGCGGGACAAGGCCATTCGCGCCACCCCCGCGTGAATCCCGATGGCGCTCACATGATGGGAGATGACATCGTGCAGGTCCCGCGCGATGGCCTCGCGCTCATCGGCCAGCGCCCGATCCAGGGCCGCTCGCTGCTCCTGCTGCCGTAAGCGTTCCCGCTGTTCCAGTTCCGCGATGTAGGCCCCGCGCGCCGCGGTGTACCGGCCCACCAGCCACGGCACCACCCCCGCACCCAGGGCGAAGACGACCAGCCGCACCGGCCGGTTCGTGCCCGCGATGGCCGCCATCACGTTCACCGTCAGCGAGCCGCCCGCCAGCAGC
>NZ_JBSGBY010000047.1:0-23031 GCF_053601505.1 Nocardia sp. NPDC004722 | reverse complement strand
AGCGGAGTATCCGGATGTCCAAGTCAACGATGACCACGTGGATGCGGCGGCCGCGCATCTGGTCCGCGCGCCCGGCGACTACGACGTCATCGTCACCGAGAACCTCTTCGGTGACATCCTTTCCGATCTGGCGGGCGAGCTGAGCGGTTCGCTCGGCATGGCGGCATCGGTGAACTGCTCGGACACGCAGATCATGGCGCAGGCCGTGCACGGCGCGGCCCCCACATTGGCGGGACGCAATCGCGCTAATCCGGTGGCGCTGTTCAACTCCGCGGCGGGCATGCTGCGCTGGATGGGCCGCACGCAGCGCTACAGCGCGTTGCGTCGCGTCGGTGAGCGCATAGAACATTCGGTTGCGGATACGTTGCGGGCCGGTGTCGCGACGTCCGATTTGGGTGGGCTAGCATCTACCTCCGAATTCACCGAGCAGGTGCGGGCCCGGCTGCACCGCTGGTGAGCGCGCACTTCCGGGACCGGGCGTGTTCGGCCACGCAACGGCGTGTCGCCGATTAATGTTCGGTTACCGACCGACGTGGACGGTGTCACTCGCCTACATTTCAAACGGCGGGCGAAGCCCGGACGTCGCGCACCCGAACTGTGGAGGACTGCTGTGTCTGTTCGTAAATCTCTCCGTGGGCGTGCCCTGCGCGCTGCCGTCGTGGTGGCCGCCGGTGCCCTCGCATTGACCGCGTGTAGCAACAACTCCGAGTCGAGCAATCCGGATGTGGCCAAGGTCGACATCGCCAAGGTGGACACCATCGCGGCCAAGGTGCCCGCGGACATCAAGTCCTCCGGCAAGCTGACCGTCGGCGTGAACGTGCCGTATCAGCCCAACGAGTACCGGGATCCGAGCAGCGGCAAGATCGTCGGCTTCGATGTGGACCTGATGGACGCGGTCGCCAAGGTGATGGGCCTGACCGCCGACTACAAGGAAGCCGACTTCGAGAAGATCATCCCCTCCATCGAGGCGGGCACCTTCAACGTCGGCATGTCCTCGTTCACCGACAACAAGGAGCGCGAGGCCACCGCCGACTTCGTCGACTACTTCTCCGCGGGCAGCCAGTGGGCCCAGCAGAAGGGCAAGGCCGTCGACCCCGACAACGCCTGCGGCAAGAAGGTCGCGGTGCAGCGCACCACCGTTCAGGACACCGACGAGATCCCGGCCAAGTCCAAGGCGTGCGTCGCCGCGGGCAAGCCCGAGATCCAGAAGGTCGCCTACGACGAGCAGTCCGCCGCCGCCAACGCGCTGGTGCAGGGCCAGGTCGACGCCATGTCCGCCGACTCCCCGGTGACCGCGTACGCCATCAAGCAGGCCAGCGACAAGATCGAGGCCGCCGGCAAGATCTTCGACTCCGCGCCCTACGGCTGGCCGCTGAAGAAGAACTCGGCGCTCGCGCCGGTGCTGCAGGAGGCCGTCCAGTACCTGATGGACAACGGCCAGTACAAGAAGATCGCCGAGAACTGGGGTGTCCAGGAGGGCGCGATCACCAAGTCGGTCATCAACGGGGCGACGAGCTAAGTCGTTATGGCGCAGGACGAGACCAACTCCGCAGCCTCGGCTGCGACGGCGGTCGCGGGCACCGAGCCCGAGCCGATCAAAGCGATTCCGCTGCGACGGCCGGGCCGGTGGATCGCCGCCGCGATCATTCTCATCGCCCTGGGATTGTTCCTCTGGGGTGCGAAGACCAACGACGCGTACCACTGGGACACCTACTTCAAGTACCTCGGCGACAAGCGAATCGCCAAGGGCGCGTTGGTGACCCTGGAACTGACCGTGCTGGCCATGCTGATCGGTGTGGTGCTGGGCGTGGTGCTGGCCGTCATGCGGCTCTCACCGAATCCGGTGCTGCGGTCGGTGGCGTGGGCGTACCTGTGGATCTTCCGCGGGACCCCGGTCTATGTGCAGCTGGTGTTCTGGGGCCTGTTCCCGTCGCTGTACAAGACGATCACGGTGGGCGTGCCGTTCGGGCCGTCGTTGACGAGTTTCGATGTGCAGCACTGGTCGGCGCCGTTCTTCTTCGCCATGGTCGGCCTGGGTCTCAACGAGGCCGCCTACATGGCCGAAATCGTGCGCGCCGGAATCAATTCGGTGGGCGAGGGGCAGCGTGACCAGCGCCAGTTTGTCGTAGGACAGGGTCGTACCGTCCGGCAGCACAACGGTTTTGGTGGCCCGATCCACGGCGGTGACGGTGGTGCCGGGCATGACCTCCACATGGTGGTCGCGATACCACTGCGCCGGGTTCGGGGTGAAGTCGGCTAGCGCCTTCTTGCCGAGCAGATGCTCCTTCGACAGGGGCGGGCGCTCGTAGGGCAGATGGTCCTCCGTGCCGACCAGCGTCACCGTGCCGTCGAAATCATTGGCCCGCAGGGCTTCCGCGAGCTTCGTGGCGGCCAGCCCGCCGCCCGCGATCACGAACCTGGATGTGGTCATGCCGAATCCTCCTGCTTGCGCCGGTGGGGACCGCCGTCCTCGAGGCCGATATTCCGACACTAGCCCCGGCGCAGGTGGGCGGCGCGGAAATATCGGCAACAATCCAGGTTGTTGCGCATGGAGTACGGCTGATGTGTGCTCGGGTGTCGAGTGCTGCATCCCGGCCGTCCGCGAACTGTGAAAGGACTTGCTTGTGAGCGACACCAAGAAGGACAAGGTCGACTTCTGGTTCGACCCGCTGTGCCCGTGGTGCTGGATCACCTCCCGCTGGATCCTCGAGGTCGAGCAGGTACGCGATATCGAGACGCACTTCCACGTCATGAGCCTGTCGGTGCTCAACGAGGGCCGCGAGGGCCTGCCCCCGCAGTACGAAGAACTGCTCGCCACCGGCTGGGGTCCGGTGCGGGTCGCCATCGCGGCCGCCGCCGAGCACGGCGACAAGGTGCTGCTGCCGCTCTACACCGCCATGGGCACCCGCCTGCACAACCGGCGCACCGAATACGAGCGGGAGGACGGCTCGCGCGCCGACCTGCTCGCGCAGATCATCAGCGAGTCGCTGGCGGAGGTGGGCCTGCCCGCCGAGCTGGCCGCCGCGGCGAACAGCACCGACTTCGACGAGCTGCTGCGCACCTCGCATCACGCCGGAATGGACAAGGTCGGGCCGGATGTCGGCACGCCGACCATCCACATCAACGATGTCGCCTTCTTCGGGCCGGTGCTGTCGCGGATTCCGCGCGGCGAGGAGGCGGGCAAGGTGTGGGACGGCGCGGTCGCGCTGGCCGCCTACCCGCACTTCTTCGAGCTCAAGCGGACTCGCACCGAGGATCCCGTCTTCGACTGAGGGGCTGGGTATTCGGCGTGAAACGACGATCGGGCGGGGGCAGGACCCCGCCCGATCATTCGCGCACGGGAACTCAGCTCGGCGGCCGATATTCGTGATACGTGGCGTCGCCGTAACCGGGCGGCGGACCACCGTAGCCGGGCGGCATCGGCGGCTGGTAGCCGTATGGCAGGGGCGCGACCGGCAGCGGCGGCACACTGGGTCGCCAGAACAGCTTGCCGTGGCGGCTGCGGTCCCGCAGCGCCCACATGCGCCAGGTCAGCACCGGATGGCTGGACATGGCGTTGATGATCCAGACGAAGAAGCCCTTCTCCTGGGCGGCGCGATCGGCCATCTCGTCGAAGCCGACCAGATTGTTCAGATACTTGCCGCCCGCGAGGGTCTGCATGGCCGTGGGCGCGCCGTGGGGCCGATTGCAGAAGCCGTGATTGTCGGCCGTGTACTCCTGGGCGCGGATCAGCGAACTGCCCAGGATCGGGATGTAGCCGCCCGCGAACATGCCCAGCTGCCGCCAGTAGGAGACGTGCCCGGCCGCGATGTGGCCGACCTCGTGGCCGATGATGAACGCCAGCGCGTCGGGATTGCGTGCCGCGCCGCCGATTTCGAACAGGTCGCTGTAGACGACCACGAAGCGGCGGAAGCCGTGACCCGAGGCGAACGCGTTGATCTGGCCGTTGCCCAGCACCACGTAGGCGTCGGGGACCTTCTTCATGCCGAAGCGCATCGCCGCCTCCTGCACCATCCTGTACCCCTCGGGGAACTGGGTGGGAGACATCTTCACGCCGTTGACCCGCTGGGTCGCGAAATTCATACCGCGGATGAGGTAGACGATCAGCGGTGCGAAGACCAGCGCCAGGGTGATCTCGCTGAAATCGCCGGTGATCAGCAGCAGAAGTGCGAACAGGTACGCGAGCACCGTGACGGTGACCACGATGACCAGCATCGGGATCTCCCAGCTGTGCCGCGCGGGCATGCCGTACGGGGACAGGCCGCGGGTCTGCTGCACCATCGGCGGCGGTGGCGGCGAATACGGTTGCTGCGGAGCCCAACCGGGCGCACCCAGGCGTGGATCCCAGCCGGTCATGCCGTTGATCGGGACCGCGGGAACGCTGCCCGTGGGTGGCTGGGCCGGTAGGCCGCCGGATGTTTGCCCCCCATAGGCGTTCGGCGGTATCGAACTGTCGTCGGACGTCATGCCTGGATAGTACGTTTCACGGGTGTCGGCGGTTCGGTCTCACCGCGGCGGGTCCGGACCCGTGCGTGTCGGCACGCGGGCGTCCTGACACAATCACCGCCATGCGCGTATACCTGGGTGCCGACCATGCCGGCTTCGAACTGAAGAACCACGTCAAGGCTCACCTGGAGGGCCAGGGCCACGAGGTCGTCGACTGCGGCGCGCTGGAATACGACGCCCTCGACGATTACCCGGCCTTCTGCATCGAGGCCGCCCGCCGCGTCGTCGCCGACCCGGGCTCGCTGGGCTTCGTGTTCGGCGGTTCCGGCAACGGCGAGCAGATCGCCGCCAACAAGGTGCCCGGCGCGCGCTGCGCCCTCGGCTGGAGCGTGGAGACCGCGCAGCTGGCCCGGCAGCACAACAACGCGCAGCTGCTCGGCATCGGCGGGCGCATGCACACCACCTCCGAAGCCCTCGCCATCGTCGACGCGTTCACCACCACCGCGTGGTCGGACGAGGAGCGTCACCAGCGCCGCATCGACATCCTCGCCGAGTACGAGAAGACCGGCGTCCCCCCGGCCCTGCCGAACTGACCTGTGCCCGAAGGCTGTTGACCCGTGCCCGAAGGCCATACGCTGCACCGCCTGGCGAAGCTGCACCATCAGCGCTTCGCCGGCGGTCAGGTCCACGTCTCCAGCCCGCAGGGCCGCTTCGCCGACGGCGCGGCCCTCATCGACGGCCGCGTGCTGACCCGCGCCGAAGCCTGGGGCAAACACCTACTGCACCACTACGATTCGGGCGTCACCCTGCACATCCACCTGGGCCTGTACGGGAAGTTCACCGAATCCTCTGTGCCCATGGATGACCCGGTCGGCGAGGTCCGCATGCGCCTCATCGGCGGCGGCCGCACCGGCGACCTGCACGGCACCGACCTGCGCGGCCCCAACGCCTGCGAAATCCTCCACGACCCCGAAGTAGCCGCCCTCACTTCCCGTCTCGGCCCCGACCCCCTCCGTCGCGACGCCGACCCCGACCGCGCCTGGCACCGCATCAGCCGCTCCCAGCGCACCATCGGCGCCATGCTCATGGACCAGAAGGTCCTCGCTGGCGTCGGCAACGTCTATCGCGCGGAAATCCTCTTCCGCCACAACATCTCCCCGCATCGCCCGGGAAAGTCGTTGAGCCGCACCGAATGGGACGCCATCTGGGCCGACCTGGTGGATTTGATGAAGGTCGGCGTCCGCCGCGGCAAGATGCACGTGGTCCGTCCCGAACACGACCACGGCGCACCCTCCTACGCCGCCGACCGCCCCCGCACCTACGTCTACCGCCGCGTCGGCGAACCCTGCCGCTTGTGCGGTACCCCGGTTCTGCATTCGGTGATGGATGCCCGAAACCTGTTCTGGTGCCCCACCTGTCAGCCGGGCTGACGCGGTCTCAGGCCGAGCGCAGCCGCTGGATCGCCAAGGGCACCGCACCCGACCACCAGTGCGGATCGGCGGTCCCGTCGGTGGTGCGCCCGTCGCGGTGGACGTAGTGCCGCACATCGCGTCCGGGCGTCGCGAACTCACCGGCGAGCGCCCGCTCGAGCCATTCCGCGCCGAAGCGGAAGATCTCGGCCGCCACGCCACCGAGCGGATGGAATTCGCCTTCGTAGACGCGAATCTCCTTGGGGGCGCGGACCAGTTCATAGTTGGCGAGCGCCTGCTCCAAGGGGGTCAGCTCGTCGAACTCGCCGATTCCGTACAACACCGGGCACGTGATGTCGGCGACCAGATCGCCCAGCGGCATGCGGTCGCGCAGATCGCGGTCGAAATCCGCTTCGTTCTCGTAGCCCGCCATGTACATGTAGTTGTTCTTGAAGGTCGGCTGGGCTCGCTCGAAGATCGTCCGGAAGTCACCGGTGGGCGCCTCGAAGGCGGCCAGCGCCGCCAGCCTGGAATCCGTTGCGGCCGCGCGTGATCCCCAGTAGCCGCTCATGCTGATGCCGAACATGCCGATGCGCTGCGGATCCACCTCGGGCAGGTCTGCCAGGTAGTCGACGTACGCCCGCACCGCGCGCTCGTAGTTGGTGAGGTCGACGGTCAGGCCGTGCGCTCGGCTCTCGCCCTGGCCGGGGCCCTCGATGGACAGCGCGACCACGCCTCGCGACGTGTAATACCGTTCGGCCGCAGCGATGTAGTCCTCCTTGATCATGTCCATGCCGGGGCCGAGGATCACCGCCGGGGCATGGCGTACGGGCCCGGCCGGCAGGTGCAGCAGTGCGAAGATCTGCTTGCCTTCGAAGTCGAGCGCTACTCGGCGGACCAATCCGCCGCGCAGCCGACCCAGTCGTTCGACGCAGTGGTTGGTCCGCTCGCGGAAGGCGAGTTTGCGCGGATCGGTGGCCTCGAAGATCGAATACTGGGCCCGGCCCCACATCACCGCGGCCCGGGTGTAGAGGTCGGCGGCGGTGCGGGCGAACCCGTTTCGCTCGTGATGGGCGGCGCGTTCCTCGGCCTGCGCGGCGATGCTCGCCCATGCCTTGGGCAGCATGGCCCCGCTTTGCGTGAGCGCGAAGACCTTGTCGAAATCGGTGTGGTCATGGCCGAGTTGTTCCATGGTGCCCTTGGCCTGTGGGTGCAGGGCGTCGAATCCGCCCTGGGCGAGGGCGATGTCGAGGGCCCAGCTCTGGCCGATGGATCGAATGGTCATGGTGGTTCCTTCCCGAGAAAGCTAAGTACTTATCTATTAAGTACTTAGGTTAAGCTGGTTGTCAACCCGACCCGTTCCGTCGACAGGAGATGCCCCGTGAGCGAAGACTTCGACCCGGACCGCGCCGCGGCCCTCGACCTGCTCGCGCGGGCCGCCTATCGGCTCAGCGCGGCGGACTCTCGGCTGCGTGGCCGGGCCACCAGATCGCCCGAGGCGCTGTCGCTCACCCATGCCCGCGCCCTGCGCGCGCTGGACGAGCAGGGTCCGCTGACGATCGGCGGACTCGCCGCCCTGGCCGAAACAACCGGTGCGGCAACGACGCAACTGGTCAACGGACTGGTGGCCGCCGGGTATGTGACCAGGGAGCGGGGGCCGGGTGACAAGCGCTCGGTCCTGGTCATGCTGACCGCGGCCGGACGTGTCCGGTGCCGAGAGCGCATGGCGGCCATGGACGATGCGTTGCGGGTGGAGCTGGCGGAGCAGGACACCGCGGCGCTGCGCTCCGCCGCCGAGGTTCTCGATCGCCTGGTCGCGATCTACGACCAGCTCTGACCCTGTCGCGGTGTCCACCCGTCGCCGTGGTGAAACGGGCTGCGGTGGTGCGGAGTTCGTGGGTCGGGTCGGGGGTGGGCGCAGGATCGGGTGAATTGCTGGATCCGGATGTGGGGCAGGGCTGGTCGAGTTAAATTGGTCGAACGTCCAGACGGTTTTCGGTGTGGGAGGGTCTGGACGGAACCTCCCACTGTTCGAAACGGGTTGTGCCGCAGCGCCATTCGGGCAGTGGGCGATGGAACCACACGAGAGCGGCAAATCCATGCGCAACACCCTTCTGATCACCGCGTTCTTCGGCCTGGCACTCGCCATCGGCGTGGGACCGGCCACCGCTGAACCACTCCCGGTGGAGACTCCGGGCGCGGCCCCCGTCGATACCACGGCCTTACCGCCCGGCGAGTCCTGTGTGCAGGGATTCCTCAGCGGCTCGGCCAGGGCGGGCGCTACCGGCTCGGTCACCGGTTCGGCGCTCGGGTATCTCGGCGGATCCTCCGGTGGACCCCAATCCGGTTCTGCCGCAGGCTTGGCCAATGGCATCCTCACCGCTCTGGCCAGCGGGTCCGGCGCCGGTCTGGCCAACTGTGGCTTGAGTGAGCTGGGCAACGACGCGCCCGGCACGCTCACCGGCTCGACGAGTGGGCCGGGGAAGGGGTATCTGACCGGGTCCGCCGGTGGATTCGCCTCGGGGTCGAAGGACGGGCTGCCGGTCGGACTGGGTGCGAGCGTGCTTTCCGGACTGCTCGGGGCGTTGACGAGCGGATCGAGTCAATAGTCGTCGATCTGCCGAAAGTTGTTCAGCGGCAGCAGTTCGGGTCGAGGACCAGGCAGAGGGCGGACAGGGCGTCGCGGTAGGCGCGGTGATAGGTGTTCATGCCGCGGCGTTCGGCTTCGATGAGTCCGGCCTTCTTGAGCTGGCCGAGGTGGTGGCTGACGGTCGACTCGGCGAGCCCGACCGTGGCGGCGAGGTCGCCGGTGTTCTCCTCCCCGGCCGGGCTGGTGAGCAGCAGTGACAGCAGCTTGACCCGGACCGGGTCGGCAATGGCCTTGAGCCGCAGGGCGATTTCGAGTGCGGCGGCATCGTCGATCGGGGCGGCGGCCACGGGGGCGCAGCAGACCGGGGCGGACATGTCGATCACGGGCAATGCCTTGGGCATGACAACCACCCTACGCACCTTGTTGACATATGTCGAAAAGGTCGGGCAGACTCTGCCTCACCAAGTTCTTCGACATATGTCTCACAAGTGGAGGTATGGTCTCATGTCCCGTCTTCAGCTCGCCCTCAACGTCGACGATCTCGACCAGGCGGTCACCTTCTACTCGACCCTGTTCAAGACCGACCCCGCCAAGCGCAAGCCCGGTTACGCCAATTTCGCCATCGCCGAGCCGCCCCTCAAGCTGGTGCTCATCGAAAACCCCGGCCACGGCGGCAGTCTCAACCACCTCGGCGTCGAAGTCGAATCCTCCGACCGGGTGCACGCCGAGATCGCCCGCCTCTCCAGCGCCGGCCTGTTCACCGAGGAGCAGATCGCCACGACCTGTTGCTTCGCCACCCAGGACAAGGTCTGGGTCACCGCCCCCGACGCCGAGCGCTGGGAGGTCTACACCGTCCTGGCCGACACCGAAACCTTCGGCACCGCACCGGTATCGGCCTCCGGTCAGGTCGCCACCGACGAACAGGCCATGGCGGTGTGCTGTGGCACCGCGGGAGAGGCTGCCGCCGAAGGCGCATGCTGCGGCAGCGCCGCGAAGGCCGACGCCGTCGCTTCGGGCCAGTCCTGCTGCTCGTGAGTCACCGCGTGATCATCCGCCCGAGGCGGTCGCCCGATGAGTGAGCTGAAGCGCCGGTCGCTGGCCGAGTTCGTCGGCACCGGGCTGCTGGTCTGTGTGGTCGTCGGTTCCGGCATCGCCGCCCAGCAACTGTCCGCCCATGATGTCGGGCTCCAGCTGCTGGAGAACTCGACCGCCACGGTATTCGGGCTCGCGGTGCTGATCCTGGTGCTGGGGCCGGTGTCTGGCGCGCACTTCAATCCCGTTGTCTCGGTGGCGGATTGGTGGGCCGGACGCCGCCGTGGCACCGGGCTCACCACCCGTGAGGTCGCCGTCTACCTCGGCGCGCAGGTCCCCGGCGGCATCGCCGGCGCCGTGCTGGCCAACATCATGTTCGACCAGCCCGCGGCGCAGATCTCCACCCACCACCGCGTCACCACCGGACACCTGGTCGGCGAAATCGTGGCCACCGCGGGGTTGATCGCGGTGATCTTCGCGCTCGCTCGCACCGGCCGGGCCGCCCTGTCCGCGCTGGCGGTCGCCGCCTACATCGGGTCGGCCTACTGGTTCACCAGCTCCACCAGCTTCGCCAACCCCGCGGTCACCGTCGGCCGGATCTTCTCCGACACCTTCGCCGGGATCGCGCCCACGTCGGCGCCCGCGTTCATCGCCGCCCAATTCCTCGGCGCGGCTCTCGGATTCGGCCTGATCTGGCTGCTCTACCCTGACCCGATACCGGCCGAGAATACCGCCCCAACCCACCCGCTCGACGACCCCCGGAGCACATCATGACCGCCATCCCCAGCGTGCTGTTCGTCTGCGTGCACAACGCCGGGCGCTCGCAAATGGCGCAGGGTTTCCTCAGCCACCTCGCGGGCGACGCCATCGAGGTCCGGTCCGCCGGGACCGCACCCGCCGAGGCGATCAACCCGGCCGCGGTCGAGGCCATGGCCGAACTGGGGATCGACATCACCGCGCACACGCCGAAGATCCTCACCCCCGACAAGGTGCAGACCTCCACCGTCGTCATCACCATGGGCTGTGGTGACACTTGCCCCTACTTCCCGGGCGTCGACTACCGCGACTGGACCCTCGACGATCCGGCGGGCAAGGGGGTCGACGCCGTGCGGCCGATCCGCGACGAAATCCGTTCACGCGTAGAGGAACTCATCGCGGAGTTGCTGCCCAGCGACACACGCTAGAGGTCAGCGGCGGGAGCGTCGGGTGAGCAGGCCGACGAGCCAGCCGACGGCGAAGGTGACGAGGAGGACCAGCCACATGGGGGAGCGGACGGTCATGAGGAGGAATTCGATGTCTACGCGGTGGCGGTTCTCGACGATGAACAGGACGGCGAGCACTGTCAGAGCGATCGCGAGCCACTGTTTGGGTGAGATGCGGGACAGGACAGAGGGTTTCGAGGGTTCGGTCACCGTCGGGCTCCTGGGGTCGGTGGGGCGTCAGCGGCCGACGTAGCTGGAATGGCAGCGCTCCCAAACCATTGCTGGTCGGTAACCATATTTTCGGTCCACTCTAACCAATTCGACCAAACGAAAGCCGTACAGCGCGCTGAGCGAGTGTCGCGCTGTACGGCCGGTGCCCTCGGATCGGTCTATGGATACGCCTGAATTACCTCGACGTTCACCAGGGCGTTGAATGAGTCGCAGCTGGCCCAGGATTGGTTTTGGCCGTACTGGATCGGGCCGTATTTCCAGTAGGTGAAGGGGACGGGCCATGCGATGCAGGTGAGTTTCACCTGGTGCCAGGTGGGGAGCTCGCAATTGGACATTCCGCCGGTGTTGAAGATGTTGTACACGTGACAGTTCGCTGCCCATACCGGCACGTCATCGGCCTGGGCGACTCCGGCAGTCGCGAACATTGTTCCCGCCGCCGCGGTGGCGACGACGACGCTGGCAGCAAGCCGCTTCGCAGATAGCATTCCGACCTCCTGAATTAGGTGTTGTTTCAGAACATCGAAACGCATTCAGGCTTGTTACTGGAATTTTGCTGGAGGTCGGTGCTCGCAGCGGGAGCACTCGCGCTCGAACAGCTCCCGGTCGTGCTCGTCGGCTACCGCTCGACGCCGGTTCTGGTGCGCGACCAGATCAGCCTGCCCAGGCCAGCCGACAACAGGACTGCGGTGGCGATCACGTAGATGTCGCCCGGGATGTGTTGCCACCAAGCCCAATTCATCTCGCGATGCTTGCCATTGGGTACCAGGCCGGGGCCGATGAGGAACAGCACGGCGACCACGGCGATGGTGGCGGAGGCGGCGAACCGGGTGCTGGTGGAGGCCCAGGCGGCGGCCGTCACCAGACCGGGGGCCACCCACACCCAGTGGTGGGTCCAGGAGACCGGTGAGATGAGCAGCAGCACCGCGGCATTCACCAGCAGCGCGGTGACCGACAGGATCGTCACCGGTGTCGGACCGGACAAGTCCGCCCGCGACCGCTCGGCGGTGATCAGGTGCTGCATCAGCGCCGCGCCCGCGCACACCACGACCAGTGCCAGCCCCAGCCAGACCGCGGTGGTCGCCGACTGCGGCACCCCCACCCGGAACACCATGCCCTTGAGCGACTGATTGCCGACGTAGTCGGGGGAGCCGATGCGATTGGTATCGACGATGGCGTGCAGCCAGTAGTCCCGCGATTCCCTTGGGAACAGCAGGAATCCGGCGCCGATCACCCCGGCCGCGGTGGCAGCGGCGGTACCCGCGGCCTTCCAGTCGCGCCGGATCAGGAAGTACAGCACGAAGGCGGCGGGCGTCAGCTTGGTGACCGCGGCGATGCCGATGAGCACGCCGCGCGGCCAGCGCGGTTTCTCGGTCAGGCAGTCGAGGGCGACCGCCGCCATGAGCACCAGATTGATCTGCCCGAACCACAGGGTGGTGCGCACCGGCTCGATGGCCAGCGCCAGCACGACCGCGGCGACACTGAGCGTGATCTTGGTGCGCGGATCCAGATCCGCCCGCACCCGCGACAGCACCAGCCAGATCGTCACGCCCAGACACGCCAAAGAGCTGGTGGTGACCAGGAATTCGGCCAGCCACAGCGGCATGACGGCCAGCGGGATCATCAGCACCGCGGCCGACGGGGGATAGGTGAAGGGCAGGTCGGTGTGCCCGGCCACCGGCAGGGTCGGACCGTAGAGCGTGCCGTGCTCGAGCCAGCCCTTGGTGTCGACGCGGTAGACCTGCAGGTCGAGGAAGCCGTGCAGGGACGCGAAGAGCACGGTGATCGCCAGCGACACCAGCACGCCGATCAAGATCGGAATGCGGGGGAGACCGGCGCGGCCCTCGGTCTTCAGGTTCTCCAGCAAGCTTCGTTGCCCCGCCCGCGTAGTGATCATCAGGGAGAATTTAACCCTTTCGGCTTTCGCGCAAGATGTCCGGATTGCCTTGCGCGACGGGCAAATTGATGGCAAATCCATCGATCGGGACGCGGCCGCCCCAGTGCGCCAACCGGCTGCCGGGACGAGCAAACCAGGTCGCGTAGAACAGGAACGCGACCGCCGCCAGCGAACCCAGCACCAGGAATCCGGCGGGCACCGGATGTTCGGCCATGGTCTCGGCCAGGTAGCGATACGACAGCAACAATCCGGCGAGAACCGCCGTGCCCAGCGACACGATGCGGGCCCGAACATGGTCCCAGCCGCGCTCCGGATCGCGCAGCGCCGACTCGACCGTCATGCTCAGCACCGCGCCCGCCACCAGATCACTGCCGTAGTGGTAGCCGAACCCCAGCGTCGCCAGCAGCGTGCACACCAGCCAGAACGCCCCGGCCCAGCGCAGCCAGCGCGGCCCGGTACGGGAGTGGATGAACAAGGCGGTCGCCCAGGCGGTGTGCATCGACGGCATGCAGTTGCGGGCGGTCACCGAGTCGAACAGCATCGGCTGCGGATCGGAGATCATGGCGGGCCACACCTGCGGCCAGTCGCCGATCTCGAGCCCGTGCCCGAGCGGGCCGTAGGCGAAGACCGGGCCGACGACCGGGAACAGCACGTAGCCGAGCGGTCCGATCACGCCCAGCACCAGGAACGTTCGCACCAGATGGTGCCGGGGCCAGCCGTCGGTGGTGACCCGGCGCAACTGCCAGGCCGCGATCACGACCGCCGCCACCGGCAATTGGATGTACACCACGTGCAGGATCTGCGAGGGCACCGGTCCGAGCGCGTCGAGCGCGTGCCCGACCAGCCACGACGGTTCCCCCAGCGCGCGATCGGCGAGCTGGACGTACTGGTCGAGCACCCGGGGCCCGGCGATGATGCTGACCATCAGCCAGGTGTCGGCGAGTTTCGAGGCCATGATCAGCAGCACGCCGAAGGCGATGGCCTGCAAGGCGGTCCGGCGTCGTTGCCCTTCCCAGCGCGCGACCACCACGATCAGCCCGGTGAGGGCCAGCGTCGGGCCGGTGCCGATGGACACGTGCCATCCGCAGGCCGCTTGCAGGCCCAGCGTGAGCAGGTCCAGCGCGGCGGCGGCGCTCAGGGTCACGATCCGGGTCCGGGTAGGCACGCCGACGCAGGCGAGCCCGAGGCCCGCCCACGACACGGCCGCCGATTGCGGGTTGGCCAGGTAGTCGTCGAGCAGGCTGCGCAGCGGTCCGATCATGTCGTGCGCGGTGGCCCACACCTGTGCCGCGGTGAGGAGGGCCAGCGCCAGCACCAGCGCGGCGATCGGCAGCACGCGCGCTCCGACCCGGCCGCTCGACAACGAGGAGCGCGAAGTGTTCATCTCGTGGTCAAGCAGCACCGTAAATCGATAACACAAGTTAAACGGAGGCACAACTTCCGGTTACTGTGCGGTCTGCTTTCGAGGTGTTCGGCCGGTCACGCCGATGCCCTCAGGCGACGCCGCCGTTGACCCGCAACACCTGGCCGTTCACCCAGGACGAATCCGGATGCAGCAGGTAGGCGACCGCGGCGGCGACCTCGTCATTGCCGCCCAATCGACCCAACGGTGCTTGCGCCGTGAAGCGCCGTAGATCTTCCTCGGTTTTGCCGTCGCGGAACATCGGCGAGTCGATCAAACCCGGTGCGACCGCGTTGACGCGAATTCCCCTGGTCCCGAACTCCTTGGCCGCCACCCGGGTGAGGGTTTCGACACCGCTCTTGGCTGCCAGGTAGACGCCGAGCCCGGGCGTCGCGGTCGCGACCGCGGTGGAGGACAGATTGACGATCGCTCCGCCGGGGGTGAGTCGCGCGGCGGCCTCCTGCATGCCGTAGAGGGTGCCGATCAGATTGACCCCGAGCAGTTCCCCGATCAGTGCGTCATCACTGTCGGCCACGGGCGCGAGCTTGGCCACGCCCGCGTTGTTGACCAGCCCGTACACCGAACCGAATCGGTGCTCGGCGGCATCGAAGACGGCACGCAGATCGGCGCGCACGGCCACGTCGGCATACACGGCGAGCGCGCGACCGCCGGTCGCCTCGATCTCCTCGACCACCGCCTCCGCCCGGTCGCGTCCCGATCGATAGGTGAGGACGACGTCGTGCCCGGCCGCGCTCAGGCGACGCGCGACGGCCGCCCCGATCCCGGCGGACGCGCGGTGCGGCGGCATCTGCTCGACCGGCTCACGCCCGAGGATCGAACGGCCCTGCGGCGCATGGCCGCCGCCTTGTCGGACGGGTCGGCCACGGAGTGAGGCCGGGTTTCGAGCACTGAATCACACTCGCGCGGGACGGATATCGCCGTGCCGGCCCCGGCGGTGCCCGTCGCCGCTGGTCCCGCGATCGGCAGCGGATTGCCGGTCGCTGTCCAGGGACAAATGTCCCACAAGATATAGTGTGCCAGAACAGTTTTCGGCACAATATGGTGTTTGCTGTGAGCGCTGTTGATGCTGTCGATTCCGTGACCGAGTACCTCGAACGCCGTGACTGGCGGGTCAATGCCAATGCGAATCAGGGTTATTCGCTGGGCGGGCTGATCCTCAACGCGGCGGGCAAGATCACCGCGAACTATTGGCTGGACCGCGTCTACCCCGAGGCCGTCGGGCGCGCGCACCGCGAGGGCGATATCCACATCCACGATCTGGACATGCTCTCGGGCTACTGCGCGGGCTGGTCGCTGCGCGGCCTGCTCGCCGAGGGGTTCAACGGGGTGCCCGGGCAGATCGCCTCGGCCGCGCCGCAACACTTCTCGGCCGCCTGCGGGCAGGTGGTCAACTTCCTGGGCACCCTGCAGAACGAGTGGGCGGGCGCGCAGGCGTTCAGCTCCTTCGACACCTACCTGGCACCCTTCGTGCGCAAGGACTGCCTCACCTATCGCGAAGTGCGCCAAGGGATGCAGGAACTCATCCACAATCTGAACGTGCCCTCGCGCTGGGGCACCCAGACCCCGTTCACCAACCTCACCTTCGACTGGACCTGCCCGGCCGACCTGCGCGAGGAGACACCGGTGATCGGCGGCGTCGCCATGCCGTTCCGCTACGGCGAACTGCAGGCAGAAATGGATCTCATCAACCGCGCCTACATCGAGGTGATGACCGAGGGCGACGCCGACGGGCGCGTGTTCACCTTCCCCATCCCGACCTACAACGTCACCCGCGAATTCCCTTGGGACAGTGAGAACGCGCTGCGGCTGTTCGCCATGACCGCGAAATACGGGCTGCCCTACTTCCAGAACTTCCTGAACTCCGATCGCGAACCCCACCACATCCGCTCCATGTGCTGCCGGTTGCAACTGGATCTGACCGAGCTGCTCGCGCGCGGCAACGGCCTGTTCGGCAGCGCCGAGCAGACCGGGTCGGTCGGCGTCGTCACGGTGAACTGCGCGCGGCTCGGATTCCGTTGCGCCGGAAACGAGAACGCGCTGTTCGCCGAGCTCGACACGCTGCTCGAGCTGGCCTGCGAGAGCCTCGAGATCAAACGCGAGACCGTGCAGCGGCTCATGGACGACGGCCTGTTCCCGTACACGAGGCGGTATCTGGGCACGCTGGACAATCACTTCTCGACCATCGGCGTGAACGGGATCAACGAGATGATCCGCAATTTCACCGACGGCGCGTCCGACATCACCGACCCGGACGGGCATGCCATGGCGGTGCGGCTGCTCGATCACGTGCGCGGCCGCATGGTGGAGTTCCAGCAGCGCACCGGGCACCTGTTCAACCTGGAGGCCACCCCCGCCGAGGGCGCGACCTATCGGTTCGCCCGGCAGGACCTGTTGCGCTACCCCGGCATCCGGCAGGCCGGGACGGAATCCAATCCCTACTACACGAATTCGTCGCAGCTGCCGGTCGGCTGGACCGACGACCCTTTCGAAGCGCTGGAACGCCAGGACGAGCTCCAGGTGAAATACACCGGCGGCACGGTGCTGCACCTGTACATGTCCGAGCGCATCACCACCGCCGAGGCGTGCCGCACGCTGGTCCGTCGTGCGCTGGAACGCTTTTCGCTGCCCTACCTGACGGTGACCCCGACCTTCTCGATCTGTCCCGGGCACGGCTACCTGGCCGGGGAACAACCGGTCTGCCCGAGTTGCGGCGGCGAGTGCGAGGTGTGGACCCGCGTGATGGGCTATCACCGCCCGGTGTCCTCGTTCAATATCGGCAAGCGCGGCGAACACGCCGAACGGGTGCCGTTCCTCGAATCCGCCGGGGTGCCGGCGTGATCCGCCTCGGCGGCTGGTCGCGCCTGTCGACCTGCGACTGGCCGGGCAAGCTGGTCGCCACCCTGTTCACGCAGGGCTGCCCGTGGCGGTGCGGCTACTGCCACAATCAGGAATTGCTCTCGCCGCGCACGCCCCCGGTCGTGGACTGGAATGCCGTGCGGCTGCACCTGTTCCGCCGCCGCGGCCTGCTCGACGGGGTGGTGTTCTCCGGCGGCGAGCCGCTGCTGCAGGCGGGTCTGGTCGAGGCGCTGCGGGAGGTGCGGGCCATGGGTTTCGCCACCGGTCTGCACACGGCCGGATCGTATCCGCGCCGTCTGGAACAGTTGTTGTCGGCGGAGCTGCTGGATTGGGTGGGATTCGACGTGAAGGCCCCGCCCGGCCGCTACGACGACGTCACCGGCACTCGCGGCAGCATCCGCCCGGCCGCCCGCAGCCTGCGGGTGCTGCTGGATTCCGGTGTGCCGCACCAGCTCCGGACCACCATCAATCCCGATCAGCTCGGCCCGCGCGACCTCGCCGACCTGGACCGCTGGCTGCGCGACCTGGGCGGCGGGCCGACGGTCCGGCAGCCGGTCCGGCGGTTGTCCGCCACGGGCGGTTAACGTTCCGTGCGAGTGCTTACGATCTTGAACCGGCGGGGGCGCGTGGTCCTCCGCGTCTGTTCGACAGGAAGCACACATGCGCAAGCTCATCACCGCAGCCGTTCTCGCCGTCGCCTTCGCGGGCGGCACCGCAGGCACCGCCGTGGCCCAGCCCGGGGTCACCATCCAGAAGCAGTCCCCGGCCTCGGAGGCCGCGCTCAAGGAGATCCTCGCCGACTACCACCACCATGTCGGTGAGTCGCTCACCATCTACGGCGAGATGTACAACGTGACCGACGACAGCCACGCCGCCTTCGCCACCGCGGGCCCCAACAGCGACAGCTACGTCCTCAACGGCACCTCCATCGAACTCTCCGGCCCCGGCGTCGGCACCCTCGCCGAGAACGACTACTTCACCGCCACGGTCACCATCACCGGCAACGAGATCCTCGGCGACCCGGAACTGCGCATCACCACCGTGCAGATCACCGGCCACGACAACAGCTGAGCCGCGCACGCTGGACTAGGTTGGGTGACAACGATGTTGATCTCCGTTGTCACTCCGTGCTACCGCACCCCGGCCCACTTCCTCGACGACGCCTACCGATCGCTGCGCGATCAGGTGCTCCCGGCGGGGTGGGCCTGGGAATGGCTGGTGCAAGCGGACGGCGACGAACCGTTGCCGCTACCACCGCGAGCGCTCGCGGACCCGCGTGTGCGGCCCGCCTCGGGCCCCCGGGGCGGGCCCGGTACGACCCGCAATCTCGCGCTGGAGCGCTCCTGCGGAGCGTTGATCCGCAATCTCGACTCCGACGATGTCCTCACCCCGCACGCCCTCGCCGACAGCATCGGCGTGCTCACCGCCGACCCCGAAATCGGCTGGACCACAAGCCGAGCCCTGGACTGGATGCCCGACGGTTCACTGCGGGAATTCGCCACCGATCCGCCGCCCGGCCGGATCCACCGGGGCGCGGTGCACGCGTGGTGGCTGGACCACGGCTACCGGCTCAACGTGCACCCCGCGACCATCTGTGTCCGCCGTGAACTGCTGATCGCCGTGGGCGGCTGGATGGCGCTGCCCAGTTCCGAGGACACCGGCATGCTGCTCGCGGTCTCGACACTGCGCGACGGCTGGTTCCTGCCCCGGGTCGGCCTGCACTACCGCAAGCATCCCGGGCAGCTCACCGAGGGCGCGCAGTACGCGGTGGACCGGACGGCACGCGCCGAACTGCTCGCCGAACGAGTACGAGCGCTCGAATCGGACATAGCGCCGACGAGATCGGCTGGGGAACAGTCTCATTCGGGGAGGCGCGAGAGATGGGGGGATTCACCCACTTTGGGTGAGTGACATGAAACACACCGCGTCGGACAGGGGCGGTGGCGGCCGCGGGCTGGGCCCGGGGATTCATCAGAAAAGGCTGGTAGAGAAGGAATCTGGTCGGGGTGACAGGATTTGAACCTGCGACCCTCCGCTCCCAAAGCGGATGCGCTACCAAGCTGCGCTACACCCCGTGACCCCGAAAATGAGGGGAAAGAGCGGGTGACGGGAATCGAACCCGCACCATCAGCTTGGAAGGCTGAGGTTCTACCATTGAACTACACCCGCAGTCACCGCATCCGTGGATGCCGCGTGCGTTGAGCACTGTACCGAACCTCACTCCCGGAATGCCAATCAGGTCCCGTAGCCGCACGTCACGGCCGGTCGGGCGGCGCGTTCGGCGCGTCGCGGAAAACATGCCGGAAACGGGTGTAACACCGCTGTGACCGTAGCGATGAGCCATGCGATCGCCATTCGCGAGACAGCGGGAACCCGTTCTGAATCAGGGCTTTTCGATGTCGGGTGGCTTGCTAGGATCCTTTTTGTCCGGACGGGGGTATCGGAAAGGGGGCGGTGAGCATGCACCACTGGTGTGGCCGACCGCGTAGTAGTGAGTTCGATCCGAAGGGCGTGACCGGCGCGGCCGCTGGTCCTGGCTTCAAGTTCGCCGGGTGAGCGGAGATGTCCATCCGTCTCGACACGCGAACCTCCGCCATTGTGGCGGTGACCATCCGGGAATGGGTGCGGGCCGTGCACCCGGGCGCGAACAGCGTCGCGCTGGGGCAGACGCCCGGCGTTCCCGCCGACGATCTCGAGCGCATCTTCGGCAGTCTCATCGGTGAGCTGCTGGAATTGGCCGGGTCCGAACCGTTTCCGGTGAAGGAGGCCCGGCGTATCGGCCGCAGCCTGGCCGAATCACCGTTCGACCGCACCCGCATGCTGGCGCCCGCCAGCCGTGCGCTGCTGGGTCTCTCACCGGGACTGCGGGGTTCGCTGATCGCGACCCGCTGGTCGTTCATCGCCAGCCAGGCGATCGACGCCTACGCCGAGGCGCTGCAGCAGCGGGCCCTGGCCCAGCAGGAACGCAGCCTGTCGGAGGCGGTGTCGGTGCGGGTGCAGGAGATCGCGGCGTTGCAGACGCGGCTGCGGCACGAGGCCACCCATGACGTGCTGACCGATCTGGCCAATCGCTCGCTGTTGCAGGAGCGAGTGCGGGTGATGTCCACCGATCCCGCGCGCGGCGTCGGGCTGCTGCTCATCGATCTCGACGACTTCAAGCAGATCAATGACGGCTACGGCCACACGGTCGGCGACGAGGTGCTGGTCACCATCGCCCAGCGGCTGCGCGCGGCCTGCCCGGCCGAGGCCGTGATCGCCCGCTACGGCGGCGACGAGTTCGTGGTCGCGGTGCCGGCCCGGCGCAATACCCTGGCCGAGCTTGCCATGCGGGTGCTGTCCGCGCTGTGCGAGCCGGTGCCGACGGCCGCCGGACATGTTCCGGCGTCGGCGAGTGTCGGCACCGCCTTCTGTTCGCCCGGGCGCGAGTGTGATTTCTCGGATCTGCTGCGCAGCGCCGACCGAGCCATGTATTCGGCTAAAACCGCCGGTAAGCGTCAGTTCGCGGTGGCGGAGCCGGACGAAGAGGAGGTTGATCCAGCCCGCCGCACCACGCGTTTCGCGGCCGTGGCCGGATAGCGGTATCGCCCTGGCCGCCGGGCAGCGTCGCCCCGGCCGGAGTCGCGATTCTCATTCAGCTCAGAGCGAGTAGCAACTGTTCGGCGAATATCGCTGCGTAGGCTGGGCGCATGGCTACGGTCGTCGTTCTGGTTCTCGTCGTGCTCGTTGTGGGGCTGGGTGTCGTGGTGGTCAACCGCGCTCAACGCTCCCGCTCGGACCTTGCGCTCGCGGACGCGAAAGCCGACGCGCGCCGGGTGATCGAGCGGCTCGGCGGACAGGTCTACAACCTCGGCGGCACCGATGCCGCCTCCAAGCAGGCGTTGGTCGACGCCGGTGAGCGGTTCAATGCCGCGGGTTCGCAGATCGAGCAGGCCACGACCCCCGCGCAGGCCCGCCTCGCCAAGGAAACCGCCCTCGAGGGCCTGTACTACGTGCGGGCCGCCCGGGCCGCCATGGGCATGGACCCGGGCCCGGCCGTCCCCGAACTGGACGGTCAGCGCAGCGCGGGCAGTGTCACCGAGGAGCGGGCCATCGACTTCGACGGCCGTCGCGTCGAAGCCTCGCCCACGCCGTCGGCGTCCACCCCGAACTACTACCCGGGCGGCCGGGTCGCGGGCCGACCAGTCCCGGCCGGTTGGTATTCCGAGCCGTGGTGGAAGACCGCCCTGGTCGCCGGAGCCTGGGGCGTCGGCTCCGCGGTCCTGTTCAACTCGCTGTTCAGCGGGATGTCCGGTGTCGGCTACGACGCCGCCGCCTTCGAAAGTGGTTACGGCGACGGCTATCAGGCCGGACTCGACGCGGGCACCAACGGCCTCGACCAGGGCGGTTACGACCAATCCGGTTACGACCAGGGCGGATTCGACCAGGGCGGGATGGATCCCGGTGCAGACCTGGGCGGCCCGACCTTCGGCGACTACGGAGACTTCGGCGGCTTCGACGGATTCGACGGCGGCGACTTCTGACCGAAGAACCCCAACGCCACTTCCGTGACCCGCTCCGGCGCGCGGTCGTCGCCCTGTTCGCGCGCGTCCACCTTGAGGTCGCGGACGGTCATTGTGGGTTCGCTTCGCTGGTTTCGGCGAGGAAGGCCGCGATGGCGGTTGTGAGTTGGGCGGGTTGGTCCTCGGCCGAGAACGTGCGGGAATCGTGGATCCAGGTGATGCGGGCGTCGGGGAAGTCGGCGGCCAGCCGTTCGGCGTAGCGGTCCGGGAAGAAGCGGTCACCGGCCGACCACGCCAGCAGTACCGGATGCTTGAAATCGGCGAAAGTCTTTGCGGCGGTGAGCAGATAGTGACTGTCGAGGCCGAGGATGACGCGGCGGACGTCGGCGCGGATGGCGGGGACGGTGACCGGCAGGGCGTAGGAGTCGCCGACCTTGGGGTCGAGCGGGCCGCGCATCAGCCAGCCGAAGGCGATGGGCAGGCGGCGTAGCGGGCGGATGCGCAGGGTCTGGGCCATGGCGGCGAGGGCTCCCGGCGTGCGGGCGGCCGTGCCGAGGTAGTTGAAGAACGGGGGCGGGAAGTTCTCGTAGGCGTCGCAGGAGGTCAGCACCAGGCGGGCGACGAGATCCGGGCGGGCGGTCGCGACCAGCTGGCTCACCGCGCCGCCGGAATCGTTGCCCACCAATGTGACCGGGCCGAGGTCGAGGGACTCGATGGCCGTGATGACCAGCTGGGCCAGCCCGGGCGGATCGAGCTCCGCGTCGGGCATGGCGGTGGTGTGTGATCCGAGCGGCATATCGATTGCCACGCAACGGTATTCGCGGGACAGGCCGGGAATGACCTTGCGCCACAGATTGGCGTTGACCAGGACGCCGTGCACGAAAACGATGGGATCGCCGCTGCCGCTGTCGAATACGGTGAGTCGGCCTTGCGGTAGTGCGAGTTCGCGCCGGGTGCCGAGGGCGGGATCGCGCCAGGCCTTGGGGGATTCGGGGCTGATGGTGTGCGTCATCTGGATTACTCCCTCTGGAGCTGTGACGGTGAAGAGGATTTCAAAGTAACAAACAGGCTGCCTGTTTTCAATGGGTTCACGATACGATCCCAGCAACCGAGCCAGGAAAGGTGCCGATGATCAGGCAGGCCGAACGATCCGAGTCGACCCGCGCGGCCCTGATAGCCGCCGCGCGCGAACTCTTCGCCGAGCGCGGCTACGCCGCGGTCGGCACCCCCGAGATCGTGGAGCGCGCCGGCAGCTCCCGCGGCGCGCTGTATCACCAGTTCAAGGACAAGAAGGACCTCTTCCGCGCGGTCTACGAACAGGTCCAGCAGGAGATCCTGCAGCAGGTCGCCGAGACCATGGCGCAGGCCCCGCCCACCGACGCCATGGCCGGTCTGGAGGCCGGGCTGCACAACTTCCTGCTCTCCTGCGTCGACCCCGAACGCGTCCGC
>NZ_JBSGBY010000046.1:0-23273 GCF_053601505.1 Nocardia sp. NPDC004722 | reverse complement strand
GTCGGCGGTGACATCGTCCAGCTCCGCGGCGTAGACGGCCTCGGCCAGCGCCTCGCGATTGGGGAAGTGGCGATACAGGGTGCCGATGCCGACGCCTGCCTGCTGGGCGATGCTCTCCAGGGTCACGGTGTCACCGGCGGTCGCGAACGCACCCCGCGCGACCTCGAGGAGTTTGTCGCGATTGCGCTGAGCGTCCGCGCGCGGCGCACGGCCGGCGCGCGGCTTGTCACTGCCGACCCGCGGCCGGTCACGGGCGGATTCGGGATCGACCGAACTCAATACGGAGGCCCCTCCGGTATAGTTGCCGTTAAGCGGAGGTTCCTCCGCTTCGACTATCGTCTCATGTGGGAGGACTCCCATGACAACGAACATCCCGCCCGCGACCACCCTCGCCCCCTCGGGCGTGCCGCGCCCCGGCGGCTCCGGAACGCTGGGCCGACATACCGTGTCGCGCATCGGATTCGGTGCGATGCGACTCGCGGGCCTGCCGGACGACCGGTCCGCCGCGCTCGCCGTGCTGCGCCGCGCCTGGGAACTGGGAGTCGACCACGTCGACACCGCCCACTTCTACGGTGACCGCTACGTCAACGGGCTCATCCGCGACGCGTTCACGTCCGAGGACGGTGTCGTCATCGTGAGCAAGGTCGGTGCGGACCCGGATCCGGGAGCCCGCATCCCGCTGCGCCCGGCGCAACGACCCGAGCAACTGCGGGCCAGCGTCGAGGACAACCTCACCTCGCTCGGCCTCGACCGCATCCCGGTGGTGAACCTGCGCCGCCTCGACGCCGGGCCGGGGCTGCGGGCGTCCGGCGACCAGATCGTCGACCTGGACGACCAACTCGCCGCCATGATCGCGCTGCGCGAGGAGGGCAAGATCGGCGCGATCGGCCTCAGCGCCGTGACCCTCGACGGTCTGCGACAGGCCCTTCCCGCCGGCATCGTCTGTGTGCAGAACGCCTACAGCCTGGTCGCTCGCGACGACGAGGACCTGGTGAAACTCTGTGCGGTGGAAGGCATCGCCTGGATCCCGTTCTTCCCCCTCGGCGGCACCTTCCCCGCCATGCCGAAGGTGACCGACGACCCGGTCGTCATCGCCACGGCCCGATCCCTCGGCCGCACGCCCGCTCAACTCGGCCTCGCCTGGCTGCTTCACCACGCGCCGAACATCATGCTCATCCCCGGCACCTCCCGAACCGACCATCTCGAGGCCAATCTCGAAGTCGCCTCGATCGTCCTGCCCGCCGAGGTCCTGTCGACCCTCGACGCCGTCCCCTCCCTCTCCTCTCAGATCCCGCTCGGCTGAAGGCATCCCGGTTTGCGAATAAGCTTGTTCGTAACAATTCGATAGCGAGGCTCGATCCAGTGACGGGGGTCATTCGTCACCGAAATCAACTCAGGAAGATCGGGTTTCAAATGATTCGAGTCAATCGCCAGATCGTCGCCGCCACCCTGCTGTCCGGTGCGGCACTCCTGTCCGCCGCACCCGCCCACGCCGAGGTCCGCCTCGACCAGGCAGCGCCCGCATCCGAGACGCAGTCGGTGAGCGATACCGTAATCTCCAGCGGCTCAGTCGATTTGAACCACTGGTTCTGTGGCACCATCTGGCGTCCCGTCTGCTTCTGATCGGGCAGCGGGCACTACGACGAAACCCACGGGGCGCTCGAGCCCCGTGGGTTCCCGTCTCGTTCAGGTCGGCTACGCGCCGTCTCACTTGTCGAACAGCGCGAGATACTTTGTCTGGCCGAACATTTCGGCGGCGTCGCGGGCCGACGGGCTGCCCGCGTTCGGGTCCGCACCGGCGGCGAGCAGGGCATCGACGATCTCGTCGGAGCCCTTGAAGACCGCTCCGGACAGCGGGGTCTGCCCCTTGTCGTTGCCGAAGTTGGGGTCGGCCTTGCGATCCAGCAGGGCGGTCACCGCTTCGGGGTGGGAGTAGTAGGCGGCCAGCATGAGCAGCGTGTCGCCATTGTCGTTGGTGAGGTTCACCGGGACCCCTGCGTCGAGGTACGCGCCGAGGGTGGCGGCGTCGCCGCTGCGGGCGAGATCGAAGATCTTGCTCGCCAGCTCGAGGACTTCCGGGTCCAGATCATTGGGTTCCACCAGGCCACTCTATCGAGCGCGCGCAGCCCGGCCGAGCCCTGTTTCCGTATATCTGATCGGCCGGGTGGACGTGGTCAGGACGTGATGATCAGCAATTCGGACGGCGAGGCGATCTCGGTCCGCAGCCCCGACTTCTCGGCGATCCTCGCCAGCCCGTCGATGTCGGAGGGTTCGGCGCGCGAGAGCACCAGCGCCCGCGCCAGCAGCCCCTTGTGGTGTTTGTTGAAGTGGCTCACCACGGTTCGCTTACCGTCCGGGCGCTCGGTGAGCACGGTCGCCGTCACCGCGCCCGGCACCCGGCCCAGGTTCATGTAGGTGCCCGAGCGCAGGTCCACCACCAGCTGCCCGGCCGCCTCCGCGCGCAAGGCCTCCGGCAGCACCGGCTTCCACAACGCCTGCAACGTCGGCAGCCCGGGCAGCTTGGACCCGCCCGAAAGCCGGTAGGCCGGAATCGGATCGCCCGCCCGCACCACGCCGAACAGCGCCGACCCGATCCCCAGCCGCGCCTCCGCCTTCGCGCGCTGCGCCTTGGTGAACCCGGCCGCGTCGAGCGCGTCGTAGAGCACACCCGTATACCGGTCCAGCGCCGGGCGTGTCGCGGAGGTGCGCAGCGCGGCATTGCGCGCGATCTCCGCGTCAGCCCCCTTGCCCAACCCCAGCGCGGCCCGCGCGGCGTCGGGATCGGCGGCCAGCCCGATCACCTCGGTGACGAGTTTGTCGCGCACCGCGCTGAGCTGCGGCATCGACAGGGAATCCAGATCCAGGGGTCCGCCCGAACCGCCGTCGGACTTGGTTTCGGAGGGAGGCAGCAGCACCAGCACGAGCCAACACGGTAATGCCTTGTGAACTGTGCGCGAGCAGCGGCTAGGGTGATGAGCCGTGATCACCCGCCTCTCCCACCTGTTCCTGCGCACCCTGCGCGACGACCCCGCCGACGCCGAGGTGCCCAGCCACAAGCTGCTGGTGCGTGCCGGATACGTGCGTCGCATCGCGCCCGGCGTCTACTCGTGGCTGCCGCTCGGCCTGCGCACGCTGCGCAAGGTCGAGGACGTGGTCCGCTCGGAGATGAACGCCATCGGCGCTCAGGAGATCTCGCTCCCCGCGCTGCTGCCGCGCGAGCCGTACGAAACCACCAACCGCTGGACCGAATACGGCGACGGCCTGTTCCGGTTGAAGGACCGCAAGGGTCAGGACTACCTGCTCGGTCCCACCCACGAGGAGCTGTTCGCGCTCACCGTGAAGGGTGAGTACAACTCCTACAAGGACCTGCCGGTCACGCTGTACCAGATCCAGACCAAGTACCGCGACGAAGGCCGTCCGCGCGCGGGCATCCTGCGCGGGCGCGAGTTCATCATGAAGGACTCGTACTCCTTCGACCTCGACGAAGACGGTCTGAAGAACAGCTACAGCGCGCACCGCGACGCGTACCAGAAGATCTTCGACCGCCTCGGCGTGAAGTACGTGATCGTCGCCGCCACCTCCGGCGCGATGGGCGGTTCGGCGTCGGAGGAGTTCCTGGCCGACAGCCCCGTCGGCGAGGACACCTACGTGATCTGCCGCGAATCCGGTTACGCCGCGAACGTGGAGGCCGTGGTCACGGTCGCCCCGCCGGAGATCGCGATCGAGGGTCAGGCCGAGGCCGTCGTCCACGACACCCCCAAGACCGCGACCATCGCCGCCCTGGTGGAGTGGGCCAACGGCGCGGGCATCGACAAGGTGCTGGGACGTGAGGTCACCGCGGCCGACACCCTCAAGAACGTCATGGTCAAGCTGGTCTACCCCGACGGCAAGACCGAACTGCTCGGCGTCGGCATCCCCGGCGACCGCGAGGTCGACGAGAAGCGCCTCGAGGCGTCGCTCGAGCCCGCCGCGGTGGAGCTGCTCGACGAGGCCGACTTCAAGGCCAACCCCTTCCTGAAGAAGGGCTACATCGGCCCGAAGGCGCTGCTCGCCAACGGCGTCCGCTACCTCGTCGACCCGCGCGTGGTGTCCGGCTCCGCCTGGATCACCGGCGCGGACGAGTACAACAAGCACTACGTCGGCCTGGTTGCCGGCCGCGACTTCACCGCCGACGGCACCATCGAGGCCGCTGAGGTCCGCAACGGCGACCCCTCGCCCGACGGCCGTGGCGTCCTGGAGGCCGCGCGCGGCATCGAGATCGGCCACATCTTCCAGCTCGGCCAGAAGTACACCGACGCCTTCGAGGTCGACGTGCTGGGCGAGAATGGCAAGCCGGTGCGGCTCACCATGGGCTCCTACGGTATCGGCGTCTCCCGCATGGTCGCGGTGCTCGCCGAGCAGATGCACGACGACAAGGGCCTGCGCTGGCCCCGCGACGTCGCGCCGTTCGACGTGCACGTGGTCATCGCCAACAAGGACGAGGGCGCGCGCTCCGGCGCGGAACAGGTTGCCGCCGAACTGGATTCCCTCGGCTTCGAGGTGCTGCTGGACGACCGCACCGCGTCCCCGGGCGTGAAGTTCAAGGACGCCGAGTTGCTGGGCATGCCCTACATCGTGGTCGTCGGCCGCGGCTGGGCCGAAGGCAAGATCGAACTCCGCGACCGCTTCGCCGGAACGGCGGAGGAACTGCCCGCCGACACCGCCGTGGCATCGGTGGCCGCCAAGATCCGCGGCTGAGCCACCTCGCTGGGCGAAATTGTCAGTGGCGCATCACCTTCGGGTGGTGCGCCACTCGCTTTTTCACCGCTCCTCCGGCCGCTACGGATCACACGTGCCACAACCGGTCTCCGCCCGACTCCCCGGAAACTGAATAACCTTCGCCGACAAAACCTTCTCGGCATCGGTCCGAATGATCCTCCCCGCCGCCATCTTCCGCTCACAGATCGCGGTCACGCAATCATGATGCAGAACCAGTGATTCCATAGCCTCACTACTCGTCATCCCCGGCTCCCCATCCGGAACATCACAATTCTCCAGCCGCTCATAGGTATCCACGCCCCATTCACCGCCTGTGCCTACCAGTTCGTTTCGAATACCGACCGGAATTTCTCATATCCTCGATCAGGCAGGCCGCGACCGTGACCGCGCTGGTCACGGTCATCGCCATCAAAGCCCAAGCATCCCAAGCCATTACAACTCCTAGCACTTGTAGTTGCTGATTGCTGACTTTCTGTAGATCCAAGTCTCGCGCGTATCGGGCCGTCACAATAGGTGCACGGAAAAGAATGGTGGAAGCCCATTTTGAGCAGGCCCAAAAAGTGCCAACCCGAATAGCGAGGCTAACGAAATGAACGGAGCTACGGTCTCCCGCAGGGCATTCGGACGGTTCCTTCGCCAGATTCGGGAAGGGGCCGGAAAGACCGCGTTGGCGGCAGGTTTGGAGATCGAGGTGTCGCGGCAAACGTTGCTGCGTATGGAGGACGGCCTCGCCACCAAGATCGCCACCTCCCAGCTCAGGGATCTGCTGGCGTTCTACGATGTGACAGAGGAGATCCGGGTGGAAGCGCTGGCGCTCTGGGACGAGGTCAGGGAACAGGCGAAAGCTGCGCAGTTGCAAGGCAATTCGAAAGGATTCTGGCGACCGTATGCCGACCAGTACGAGGCCCATTTTCCCCACTACCTGCGGCTCGAGACATCGGCGCGGAGGGTAACCGCCCATCAGATGATCCTGGTGCCGGGCCTGCTGCAAACCCCCGACTACCGCAAAGGAGTGATCCGAATTGACATGCCGGACCTGTCGACTGTCGATCTGGAACGCCGAATCGAACTCACTGCCCGGCGTCAGGCCAAGCTCGACGAGGACGGATTTCAGCTCGATGTTCTACTGTCGGAAGCAGTTCTACGTCATCGCCCCGCCGGGGCACCGGCCATGTCGGCCCAGCTGAGCTGGTTGGCAGAGGTAGGGCAACGTCCCAACGTCAACATCAGGGTTGTGCCATTCGAGTCCGGAGCACATCAGGGACTGACGGCACAGTCTTTCACGATGCTCGAATTCCCGAAGTTGCAGAACGGCTTTGTGGATCCATCGGTCGTCTATGTCGAGGGCGCGCACGGCCTGGGTGGGATCTACCACGAGCGCGACGATGTGGTCCGAAAATTTGACCGGACCCTTCTGGCCCTCGGGGCTGTAGCGTTGACTGAACAGGAGACCAGGGACCTGGTAGTGCGCTACGCGAAGGAGTATGCGGCGTGAAGGGACCGACATTCGGCATTTGGTACAAGTCGAGCAGATCCGAGCACGGGTCGGCCTGCGTGGAGGTCCGGCACGACCCGGATGTCACGCTCGTCCGCGACACGAAAGATGTTGGCAGGGGCCCGATACTGGCGTTCCCCGCTGACGAGTGGACCGCGTTCATCGACAGCCGCGTCTGGGCGCGCTGACAATCCGGTGGCCTGCCGTTCGCGGCGGGTGGATGATCGTCGGTATGAAACTTCTTGCGCGCCTCCGGGACTGGGTCCGCGGCCTCATGGGCGACCGAAACACCGGCCTGAGCAGCTTCAGCTCAACATCCCAGCGCCTCCCCGAGGGCAGCACCGGCCCGATCATCGCCCCCCAGACCCGCCGCTGATCGCTCGCACGCGAGTGGCACATCCTGGAGGTGATTTGTCTGAAATCGCCTCCAGGATGTGCCACTCGGTGAGGGGTTAGGCGGGCTGGAGGGCGGCGGTTACCTTTCGGGTCATCTCGGTGGTGACCGGGGTGGGGTGGTTGTTCGTCGCGGCCTCGACGGCGACCAGGATGGTGGTGCGGAAGTTGTCGGCCTCGGCGGGGTTCTGCGCCTGCAGCAGGGTGGACGCGGCGGTCAGGGCGGGCAGTACCTGGTCGGCGAGTTCGGCAACGGTCTTGCCGCTCAAGTGAATATCCTTCGACTTCGCGCTCAGCACGTGACCGACCTCCCCGGTCGCGGAGCCCAGCGCGATGGAACCTGCGGTAGCGGCCTTGTGCGCCTTGCCGGAAGCGGCGGCGATCAGCGAGACCGCTCCGTAAGCGGCAGCCCGGATGGTGGACTTGTCCTGGTCGGTCAGGTTCAGTGTGGCGTTCATGATGTTCTCCTTCGAGATCTGTTGTGGCAGTGCCCGTATCCGGTAGGAGATCCGAGCCCGTCTGCTTCGATGGACCAACTTTGACCTCGACCGCTGACACCCTCCTGACGCCAACCTGACACGCCCGCTGACACGAGATCCGACCGCCGTTCAACTCAGTTCCCGCCCGTCGAGCACTTCGATCCCCGTCACCGCCGAATGCTCCGCGTCATAGTGCAGCCAGAAGACACACTCATCGCCCCGCTCCAACATGATCACTCCCCAGCTGGGTGAGCCCGGCGGCGCCGTCAGCAGAACCGGACAGGTGGGCGTACACGAGCACCGGCCGTGGAATGGCAGCGCGAGAATGGTGCGAGCGAGGCGCTCGTCCTCCGGTTCCAGCAGATCGAGAATGTCTGCCACCAGGTTCGGCAAGGCTTCGGCGAGCAACAGCACGTTGTCAGTACACCCCGAGATGGGTTGTCGCGCAGATTCAGAACTCCAGTTCCGACCAGGGGATCTCGATCGGGAACGGGTGGGTGAAGGCGATACCCTCGTGGACGTCACCGAACCATTCGCCCGCGAGGAGATAGTTGGCGGGATGCAGCGGGGCCACGCCATCGGGCAGCGGGCCGTGTTCGGTCTCCAGCGCGAAGGCGCGCACACGCGCGATACGGCGAGGATCCCGCCCCAATGTCACTTCCCAGTACCAGGGGATTCCGCCGGCGGCGTACCTGGCTTGCTTCGCGAGCATGTCCTGCTTGGTGTTGGACGGCGAGAGCACTTCACCCGCGATCAGCACATCGGCGGCGCGCAGGAGTTGGTATTCACCCTCGAGGCAGCGGTGAACGAGGAAATCCGGCGTCACGAAGTCGGATTTGCCGACCGCGCCGAAGAAGACATTCGTCTCGACGGCGGTCCGCCAGCAGAACTCCGGCTGCCCTGCCATGGCCTCACGGGCGCACCGGCGCAAGGAGTTCCGGAACTCCACCGAGTACTCCTGATGCTCGGGCGGCCCCTTCCGAACCCGAACTACCTTGCCTTCCCACAGTTCGATCTCCCCGGCGATCTCGTCGGGCAACTGCTCGAGCTCTTCCCATGTCATGTATTCCGGCAGCTCAGGGCGCTCGACAGGTGGGGTCGGCATATCGGTCATGCTATCAACCCACCGTCGAACTCCGCCCATTGCTCGCAGCCCATCGAACCCTCCCGCTCGCCTCGACTCGCCCTGAAAGAGGTTCGGACCGGCACCGTTGTCCGGATGGAACAAGGGTGCTTGGTCTGTGGCGACCGTCATGGCCCGTTCGGGCACTGCCGCCCGAGCCGACTAATACGCTGGCGGACGGGAGGTTTCGCAATGAACAGGCAGCAGCGCGAGGTTATCGACTCGCAGGTGCAGGAGATCCTCAACTATTTCGGAAAATGCCCGCTGTGCGGCCACCCCGCGCGAGCGTGGCACATCACCGCGACATTCGCCGACCACCGCACCGAAAGCCAAGACATCGCCGAATGCGGCGGCTGGTGCGGCTGGAAGGCCCCCACCCACCCCACCACCATGACCCCCGGCGCACTCGTCCTCGCTCAGGGTTCGGGAGTACTCAGCGCGGTGAACCGGACAAATTCCCGCAGTGATTACACCTTGATCTTGGAATCAGCGAGTGCGACGGGCTAGCGGTCGCTGGACCAGTTGGTGAGATCCTCTACGTACCACTCGTGTTGGCGATTCTCCCAAGCCTCCATGCTTGGATAGCGGTCGCCGCAATAGCGATTCACCATGTAGGCGGCCAGAGCCTCGCGCTCGGCATCGTCGGCAAGCACGATCGTCGCCCGCCCCGCGCGAATCTCGAAGCTGCCATCAGGCATTCGCTGAGCAGACGCATGAGTGCCCTCCGAGGTTCTTCCACTGCCGAGCCTCAGATAGGCCGAATAGATGGCGCGATAGTCGAATTCGCCATGCTCATCGTGAATCTGATCCAGCCAGGCCGAGAACTTCTCCATGCTGGCGATTAGAGCACCTCTACGCGAAATATGTGGCGAGCCGTTCGCACAACACCGTCAGTTCGGAGCCGGTGATGCGCGGGGTGTCCGGCCAGGCGTCGCCGTTGAACCAGTGGACGGTGTCGGGGGTGCCGGGTGGGCGGGTGAAGACGTGTTGGTGGAAGTGGGTGACACTGCGGCCGGTGATCGCGGAGAAGACGAACTCTGGGGCGAGTTCGCTGCGGAGGGCGAGGGCGGCGCGGCGGGTCGCCCAGCCGACCGCGCTCGCTTCGGCGTCGTCGAGGTCGGCCAATGTCGGTGCGTGCCGGACGGTTTCGACGAACAGGTAGCCGGGGCGGGGGAGACCTTCGGTCAGAGGCCGGTGGGTGACGACGATCAGGTTGTCGGCGTAGAGCACCGGGCCCACCAGGCGGCCGACGCCGCGATGCTTGGCGCAGATCAGGCATTCGCTCCCCATTCCGTGACTGTAGCGACGCCGGGCCCGGAGACCAACGGGCCGAGACTGTTTCGATCGTCGGTGTCCGGGGCCGGCGTCGGGTCAGTGGTGGATGGCCTCGGCGAGGCGGGGGAGCAGGCGGCGCTTCCAGGTGCGTTCCATGGCGTTGCGGGCCATCTTCTGGCGGCGGTCGGCGAGGTCGAAACCTGTCTGTGTCAGCAGGAGTCGTGTACCCCGGCCCTGGGGGTGCAGGGTCCAATCGACGATCCAGTGCGCCGGGTAGTCGGCGCGCGGGTAATGCCAGGTGTGGGTCAGCTGTGCGCAGGGGCGGGCGGTCAGCATCCGGCAGTGGATGTCGGCGGCGTCCGGGACGGTGAATCGGAAGCAGGTCCCCGGGGTGGTGGCGAAGCCGGTCGGGCGAACGAACCAGTGGGCCAGCGCATCCGGATCGGTCAAGGCCCGCCACACCGCCTCCGGTGGCCGCGGGAAGAAGTTGCCGAGCTCGATCGCGGCGGGGTCCAATCGGACGTCGGCGATCATCGGTGCAACCCCTCGGCCTCCATCTTCTGCACGTAGGTGACGGCGTCACCTACGGTGCGCAGATTCGACAGATCCTCGTCGGGCACCTTCACGCTGTACTTGTCCTCCAACTGCACGGCGATCTCCACCAGCGACAACGAGTCGATATCCAGGTCGTCGACGAAATGCTTGTCGATCGTCACCTCCGCGGCGTCGATCCCGGTGACCTCCTCGATGATCTCCGCGATCCCGGCGACGATCTGTTCCTGCGTGGTAGCCACGAATTGCCCTTCCTCGTAACGAATTGCGTCCCGGATACGGTAAAAGCTCCACCGGGGTGGAGGTTCAACAACTTGTGACGGACGGCACACAGACCGGCGCGCAGGTGAGCATCGGGGAATTGGCGCGCAGCACCGGACTCGCGGTGCGCACGATCCGGTTCTACTGCGACGAAGGCATTCTCGAATCCCATCGCAGCCCCGGCGGGCACCGCATCTTCGACGCCGACACCGCCACCGAACGCCTGCTGCTGGTGCGGCGGCTGCGCACGCTCGGCCTCGGACTGGGCGCGATCACCGAGGTGCTGCGTGCCGAACGCTCCCTCGGCGAGGCCGTCGCCGCCGAAAGCGCAAGGCTCGATATCGAATTCAGGTCACTGGCCTGGCGGCGCTCGGCCCTGCGGGCGCTCGGGGCAGCCGGTCCGATCCAGCGCCCGCAACGCCTGGCCCTGCTGGCCGCCGCGCAGGACGGCGGCGTAGCCCACGATTGCGTGGTGAGTTTCTGGCGGCGCATCCTCGCCCCGATTCCCAAGCGCCACATCGACATGTGGGTGTGCTGGAACGTCCCGGAACCACCCGCCGCCCCGACCGTCGACGACGTGGTGGCCTACGCCGAACTGGCCGCCCTCGCCGCCGACCCCGACATGAACAGCACTGTGCGACAACAATACTGGCGCAACCAGGCGGAACTCATCCGCGACCGCCGCCGCCTCTACCTCGAGGTGGGTGGCATCATGCCCGACGTGGTGGGCCTGATCGCGCAAGGCGTGCCCCCGCACCCGGGCCGCGCCCTCGACCGCTTCGTCGCCGCCCACGCCACCGCCCGCGGCGAACACGATTCCCCCGACTTCCGTGCGCGCCTGCTCGTCGGCGCCACCGACGCCGACGACCGGATACTCCGCTACTGGTCCCTCACCGAACAGTTCCTCGGCGACCGCATCACCGTCGGCTGGGCCCACCACTGGCTCTACACCGCCCTGACCCACACCACCCAGCCCTACCCGATACGGACCGGTGGCTCACCAGCCGCAGCGAACCCCTCGAAAAGTCCTGCGGCTGAAGGCAGGTGGCCTGCCGCACACGACAGGCCACCTGAAAATGGTGCGGTGGTCTCGAATCAGGGCCGTTCGGCGACCACGTAAGGGCGGCAGTCGGCGAACAACCAGCTGTCGCCGTCGCGGCGCAGCAGGGCCGCGAGATGCACGGTCAGCGCGATCTCACCGGTGGGAGCCGTGATGACCTGCTCGGCGTCGAGCAGCGCGTGCTCGCCGCTCACGGCCCGGACTCGTTCGAGGCCGCAGGTCGTGGTGGTGCCGCCGAGCATGCCCTGAAAGTAGGCGCTGTACATCGCGGCGACGGCGTCACGGCCGTCGGCCCGCTCGCCGAACGGGTTGATCAGCGAACCGTCGGGGGTGAACAGGTCACCCAGCGCGGTGCCGTCATTGGTCTTCCAGGTGTCGGTGAGCCGGTCCAGGAACGCGGTGATGCCGGCGAGTTCGGTGGTGGACATGGGGTTCTCCTCGATGATCGGGCCGGGTCACCGGGACCCGGCGGGGTAGCTCAACGATGCGCGCGCACCACTGGTCACCGCGTCGGGAGAACTCCCTATCTATCATTCATCGCGTGGAGGTGAAGCCCACCCGGGCCGAGGTGGCCGTGCTGCTGGCCACCATGCAGGATCACGCCCTCGGGCAGCCGCCGGGCTGCCAGGCGCGGGCGACGGTCCTCGCCCGCCGCCTCGCCGAGGCCGCGGGAGCCGGGCGCGCGGAATGCGAAACCGTCTGGTGGACTTCGACATTGCGGTTCCTGGGTTGCACCGGGCACGCCTTCGACATGGCGAACGTCTTCGGCGACGAGATCGTCATGCGGGCCGACGCGGCCCGGCTGGACTTCTCCGACCCGCTGGCCACGGCCCGGGCCATGATCGGCTTCGCCGGGCGCGACCGGCACGGCCCGGACAGATACCGGGCGATGCTCGCGGCGGCGGCCACCGGGCGCAAGACCGCGGAGTTCAACTTCCGGACCGCCTGCGAGGTCGCCGACGTACTGGCTCGGCGGCTGGGGCTGAGCGACACCGTGCAGAGCGCGTTGCGCGCCTCGTTCGAACGCTGGAACGGTCACGGTTATCCGCACGGCCTGCGCGGCGCCGACATTCCACGGGCCATGCGAATCGCCCAGTTGAGCTACGACTTCGAGGTCCTGTCCCGCCTGGAAGGCGTCCACGCCGCGCTCGAGATCGTCCGATCGCGCGGCGGCCGCGCCTACGACCCGGCCCTCACCGACGTGCTGCACAGCCACGGAGCCGACTGGTGGGCGGCGGGCGAATCCACCGACCCCTGGGAGGCCGCGTTGGCCGCCGCCCCCGCCTGCACACCCCTCGACGGTCCGCAGACGCATGCCGCCCTGCTGGTGCTCGCGGACTTCGCCGACCTCAAATCACCGTGGACGGCAGGACATTCCAGAACGGTGGCGGCCCTCGCGCGTGAGGCGGGCGGCCCGATCGCCGAAGCGGCGGCCCTCGTACACGACCTCGGCCGCGTCGGCGTACCGAACACGATCTGGGACAAGCCCGGCCCACTCACCCGCGACGAACGCGACCGCGCCGAATACCACGCCCTGCTCACCGATCAACTGCTGCGCCGCATCCCGGCGTTGGCCGCCCTCGCCGATCCCGCCGCCGGAGCGCACGAACGCGTCGACGGCACCGGCTACTGCCGCCGCCTGCACGGCCCCCAACTCGACGACACCCAGCGCGTCATCGCCGCCGCCGACTGCTACGCCGCCATGACCGCCGACCGCCCGCATCGCCCCGCCCTCACCCCCGACGCGGCGGCCACCGCCCTGCGCGCCATGGGCACCGAACACCGCCTCGACCCCGAAGCCGTCGAACGCGTCTTGACCGCCGCAGGCCACCGCCGAAACGCGATGCCGCCCAACCCTTCCGGCCTGACCGCCCGCGAAATCGAGGTCCTGCGCCTGCTCGCGATCGGCCTGAAAACCCGCGAAATAGCCACCCGCCTGTTCATCTCCCCCAAAACCGCCGACCACCACATCCAGCACATCTACACCAAAATCAACGCCTCCACCCGAGGCGCCGCCACCCTCTACGCCATCGAACACGGCATCCTCCGCTGATGTTGTGTCGGTAGGGATTCAGGGGGCGGGGCGACGGGCCCAGGCGGCCTCGATCATGGGGAAGAGGTCGTTCAGGGCGGCGGCGGGGTCGGTGGAGTCTCGGGCCAGGGAGTACGCATTGATCACGGACCTCGCGATCGCGCGGCAGGACGGGGTAGTCGGGGGCAGGTCGAGGTCGGCGGCGATGGCCGTTGCCAAGGAATCCGCGTAGCGCAGGTGCATCGACTCCTCGTATGCCCGCAGGGCGGGGGAGTTGTCGATCATGTTTCGGATCGGGGCGGCCTCGTCGGAGGCGCAGTGCCGCACCATCGCGTCGATCTCGCGGCGCAGCGCGGGGATGAGCGGCTCTTCGGGCGCGCGGTCGACGACGGCCTGCGCGAGGCGGCGCTCGAAGTTCTCGTCCTGCTCGAAGACCAGGGCCTCTTTGCCGGCGAAGTGGGAGAACAGCGTGGTCACGGCCACGTCGGCCGCCGCGGCCACATCGCGGATGCCCACCGCGTCGTACCCGCGTTCCAGGAACAGGTCCAGTGCGGTGTCGGCGATCTTCTGGCGGGTCGCGGCCTTCTTGCGCTCTCGGCGGCCGGTCGGAGCGGTCATGCTCTGACACTATCAGGTGTGAATAAGTATCAGATAGCAAAAACTATCCGTTGCAAAACAATAACCGTTAGTCCTATGTTGGGTTCATGAAAGCAGTGCGCTTCGCCGAGTACGGCGGCCCGGAAGTCCTGACACTGCAAGAGGTGGCCGAACCCCATCCCGGCCCCGGCCAGATCCGCATCGCCGTGCGCGCCGCGGGAGTGAATCCCCACGACTGGCGCGTCCGCGAGGGCCAGTTCCAGCGGATCCGCCCGATCGTCCTGCCCACCGGCGTCGGGCAGGACGCCGCGGGCATCGTCGACGAGATCGGCGCGGGCGTCACCGGAATCGCCCTCGGCGACAGCGTGTTCGGCCGTGGCTCGAACACCTACGCCGAGTTCGCGGTGCTCGCCTCCTGGGCGCCGCTGCCCGCCGGAATGAGCTTCGCCGAAGCAGCCGGTTACCCGTCGGTGGTCGAGACCGCGCTCCGCGTGCTGCGCCTCGTCGGTATCCGCTCCGGCCAGACGCTGCTGGTCAGCGGTGCGTCCGGGGGCGTCGGTTCCGCGGTCCTGCAGATCGCCCGCGACCGCGGCATCACCGTGATCGGCACCGCCGGCCCGGCGAATCAGGACTATCTGCGCAGCCTCGGCGCGATCCCCACCACCTACGGCCCCGGGTGGATCGAACGGGTCCGCGCGCTCGGACCGGTCGACGCCGCCCTCGATCTGACCGGTTCCGGCGTGCTGCCCGGCCTCCTCGAGCTGACCGGCGACCCCGACAAGGTCCTCACCATCGCCGATCTCGAGGCCCCGATGCTCGGCATCCGATTCGCGGGAGTGGGTGGGTCCATGCCCGAAGCCCTCTCCGCGGCAGTCGATCTCATCGCCCGGGGCCGCCTCGCGATCCCCGTCGACCGCGCCTACCCCCTCGCCGCGGCCGCGACGGCCCACGCCGACAGCCGATCCGGCCACACCCGGGGCCGCCGAGTCCTGCTCGTCTGAGATTCAGCGGGCGGTGACGCGGCCGTACTGGATCAACGCCCAGCCGATCGCCCCGGCCGCGCCGGTATTGACCAGGCCGCGCACGATATTCCAAGCCACCCAAGGGGTTTCGAAGGCATGGCGCAGGCCCGCGTAGTCGATCGGCGCGGTGGCGGTGTCGGCGGTGGCGAGATTGTTGTTGAGCGGGATGTTGAAGATGCCGCTGATGGCCAGGCTCAGGATATTGAGCACGACGGCGACGATGATCCACAGCAGGATCGGGCGGTAGTCGGCGCGCAGGAAGAACAGCGCGGCGACGATGGAGAACACGACCGAGCCGAGGAAGCTCAGCATGAACGCCGGATTCACGATCACGGCATTGATCTTGTTGAAGACCTCCACGTAGGTCTTGTCGTCGAGCTTGTGCAGCCCGAGCATCACGGAGGTCGCGTACGCGTAGTACACGCCCGCGAGCAGTGCGGTGGAAAGGAGAGCGACCAGCAGGGCGATGACGCCGGGCAGGGTCGCGCGGGATGCTGTCATGACGATTCTCTATTCGTGAGGCCCTCGGGGCCCGACGGCCGCCGAGTTTGTATGACAGACAAACTATAAAAGACAAAGTATGTCCGTGTATAGGATGAATCCCCAGCCGACCCGAGGAGAGACCACGCATGACGGCCGCGGACCTGCCCGACGACCTGGCCCGACTCTGGCGGCGACCGACCGGATCCGGTTCCCGCCTGGGCCGCCCGGCCGCCCTGGACGTGGCCCGCGTCGTGAACACCGCCGTCGCACTCGCCGACGAGTACGGGCTGGGCGGCGTCACCCTCCCCAAGGTCGCCGAGGCGCTCGGCGTCACCGGCATGTCGCTCTACCGCCACGTCGGATCCAAGGACGAACTGCTGAACCTCATGGGCGACACCGCTTTCGCCGCCGAATACATCGACACCGACACCGACGGCACCTGGCAGGACGCCCTGGGCCGGTGGGCGCGCAGCCTCTGGCGCGCCTACCACGAGCACCGCTGGCTCGCCGACCTGCCCATCTCCAGCCCGCCGCGCGGCCCGAACGCCATGGCGTGGATGGACGCCGGGCTGCGCGCCATGCGCCCGCTGCCCCTCGCGCCGATGGTCAAGGTCGGCATCCTCACCCTGGTCAGCGGCTACGTGAACACCTCCGCGCGCATGGCCCTGCAACTCGAATTGAGCTGGCGTCAGGGCGGCGACATCGATCCGGTCCTCGCCGCACGCGAATACGGCCGCCAGATGGCCGAACTGGTCACCCCCGACCGCTACCCCGATGCGGCCCAACTGTTCTCCTCCGGCACCTTCGACAATGCCGCCGCCCCGCCCACCACGACACCCGTCGATCCCGCCGAAGCCAACTTCATCTTCGGCCTGGAAGTCCTCCTGCGCGGCATCGACGCCACCACCCCACCCGCCGAAACCCCCTGAGCCCCTGCCGCATCGGCACCACCCCGACCAAGCCGCATCTCGCCGCGACCAGACTCCTCGATCCACCCCGCCTGGCCGTCGACATCTACCGGTGCGAACCCGCTGTCAGCGTGTTCATCGCAGGTTCAGCGCCTGGGATTCGTGGTTGATCGGTGCTACCTACCGTCGCGATCATGACGAATGAGACTCCTCCGCCGTTGGCCGCCCTGCACGAACCGTGGGGGTGGGTCAAACGTTTGCTGGTGGTGGCGATGGCGGGCGTGCTGGTCGCGGGACTCGAGGTCAGGGACCTCGTGCTGCTTCGACGCTGGCGGCCTCGCTGAACGGAGGCCGGAACCGTCGGCGGAATCGGATTTTTCGGACACATAAGATCGGGTGATCCCATGTTCCTCTGAGAGAAGCCGATGAATCCCGCGGAGCTGACCGTTGCAGTGCTGGGCCACGTCACCCTGCGGCGTGGCGAATCGACCCTGGCATCGACCCGCCCACGTACCCAGGCCGTGCTGGCCGCGCTGCTGTTCGCCGGTGGCAGGCCGCTCACGGCGGCGCAACTCGTGGACGCGGTGTGGGGCGAGGAGCTGCCCGGGGACCCCGTCGGGTCGCTGCGCTCGCATGCGCTGCTGGTGCGCAAACTCGTCGAACCCGACCGCACCCGGCGGGGCGCGGCCTCGGTCCTGGTCTCGGTCGGCGACGGCTACGAGTTGCGTATCGCGCCCGACGCGATCGACGCGTTCCGGGCGCAGCGGCTCGCGGCCGCCGCCGAAGATGCCAGGGCCGCAGGAGATGTCGAGCGGGAGAGCGGGCTGCTCCGCGAAGCGTTGGCGCTGTGGCGCGGAGAACCGCTGGCCGGTGTGCCGGGTCCGGCGGCGACCGCCCAGCGGCGGCGCTGGTCGGAGCTGCGTGCCAGCCTGCTCGAGTCCCGCCTCGACGCCGACCTGCGCCTGGGCGAGCACGCGCGGGTCATCGGTGAATTATCCTCGGCCAGTGCGGAATTCCCCCTGAGTGAACGCCTACGCGGCCTCTGGATGACGGCGTTGTACCGCAGCGGCCGCCGTAGCGAAGCGCTCGCGGTCTACAGCGCCACCCGCCACCTGCTGATCGACGAACTGGGCATCGAGCCCGGCCCGGAACTGTCCGACCTGCATCACCGCATCCTCGCCGACGACCTCCCGCCCGCACTCCCGCCCCGTAAACTCCCGCCGTCCAGCGAGCTCGCCGCGCTGCCGCCGTACCTCGCCCGTGTCGGCACACCCGAAGTCCCTCGGCCCGCCCAGCTTCCCCGTGGCATAGCCGATTTCACCGGTCGCGCGGACCTGGTAGGGGAGCTGGCAGACGCGCTGATCCCCGCCGGTGTCGCTCCACCGGTGGTGGTGCTCACCGGCATGGGTGGCGTCGGGAAGACCACGCTGGCCGTCCATGTCGCCCTCGCGATCCGGGACCGTTTCCCCGACGGCCAGCTCTACGCGGATCTGCACGGCGCGGACGATCGGCCCGCCGAGACCATCGGCGTCCTGGCCGCGCTGCTGCGCGCACTCGCGGTGTCCGACAGCGATATTCCGCCCACCACGGCCGAACGTTCTGCACTGCTGCGCAGCCTGCTCGCCGACCGGCGCGTGCTGCTGGTGCTCGACAACGCGGGCACTCTCGAGCAAGTGATCCCGCTGCTGCCCAGCGGGCCGGGCTGTGCGGTCGTGGTCACCAGCCGCTCGCTGCTGCCTCTGCCCGACGCGACCTGTCATCGTCTCGATGTGCTGTCGCTCGGCGAGGCGCGAAACCTGCTGGGGCGCATAGCCGGTACCCGCCGCATCGCCGCGGAACCGGAAGCCGCCGACGCCGTGATCGATGCCTGCGGTCGGCTGCCGCTGGCGATCCGGATCATCGGCGCGCGACTGGTCGCGCGACCGCACTGGACCATCGGGGCCATGGCGCGGCGACTGGCCGACGAACGGCTGCGGCTCACCGAACTGCGTTGCGGCGCGCTCACCATCGACGCCTGTTTCAGCGTCGGATACGCGGATCTGCCCCCGGATACCGCCCGCGCCTTCGTAGCCCTGGCGGTCCCCGCCGTTCCGGACCTGTCGGTCGCGGCGGCGGCCGCCCTCCTGGATAGCGACGACGCCGCGGCCGCCGAAGTCTGCGAGTCGCTGGTGGATCTCGGGTTGTTGCAGTCCGTCGGCGTCGACCGCTACAGCTACCACGATCTGCTGCGCCTGTTCGCGCATACGGTCGCCGCGGACCTCGGCCGGGAACAGGTGCTGTCACGGCTGCTCGACTACTACCTCGCGACCGCGAAAAACATCGTCCGCCATCGCTATCCGGGACACCGGCTCGACTATGTGCCACCGACTGTCCGGCCCGGCACGGCGGTGGACTCGGAGATCGGCGCGCACACGTGGCTCGATCTGGAACGCACCGCGCTGATCGCGCTGCATCGCCAGATCGCCGCCGACCATCCGGCGCTGGTATCCGCGAGCGTGAACGTGGCGATGCTGATCAGCGAAGGCATCGACCCCTCGGCCCAGTCCGGTCAGCTGGCCGACGTGCTGCGCCGACTGCTCTCCGTCGCAACGGAGTTCGATGAACCTGACACCGAGCTGCGGGCTCGCACCACCCTCGGGCTGGTACTCGCCCTGGATCTCGGCCGTGGCGGCGAAGCCATCGCCGTCCTCGAACCGGCCCGAAATCTGTTGCGCCCCGGCGGTCCCAGCCTGCTGCTGGGCTTCGTCGAGCACATTCTGGGCGCCGCCGCGCTGAGTACCGGCGACGAGCCCGCGGCGATCACCCACATGAACGCCGCCGTCGAGATCTTCCACGCCCTCGGCGATCCGGCCTGGGAGGGCTGGGCGTGCGCGACGCTCGCCGACCGCTACGCGGACGCCGCACGCTGGGACGACGCCACCGCGGCCGCCGAACGAGCCGTGCGCCTGGCGGGACGCCTGGGCGGCGCGGCCTTCGAATCGCTGGCGCGCTGCCAGCTGGCGCGGGTAGCGCTGCGGCGCGACAACGACCCCGAGCGGGCGATCGCGCTGTGCGAGGACGCCGTTCGCGCGGCCCGTACACGCGGCCGCCGCCTGCTGCTCGGCTGGGGCCTGCACCGGCTGGCCGAACTGAGCCTGCACTGTGGGCGTTTCGCCGCCGCGGAAACGGCTGCGGCCGAAGCGGTCTCGGTGCTCACCGACGCTGCGGACCCGTTCCGGCGCGGGCACGCACTGCATTGCTGGGCGGCAGCGCTCACCGCCCTGGGACGAGGCGAGGAGGCCCGGCAACTGCGCGCCCACGTCTGACCAGGCCGCACACACCCGGGCGGACGAGGGCGTTCATCACCGGCTCAACGACTGCTCGAGCACGGTTCGCAGGATCGAACCGACAGCGAGAGCACTCCCCGGGAGAACATCATGAAATACCGTCTGGGCACGATCGATCAGGGTTTCCTGCCCACCGAAGTCACCGTCTCGTACGTGGCGATCTGCACCGGCGAGGTCGACGCCGACCTGCTACGGCACGCCTTCACGCTCACCTGCCGCCGATTCCCCATGCTGACCGGCCGCATCGAACTCACCGCCGGCGGCGCACAACTGCACATCCGCGAGCACGGCACCGCCCCGGTCGAGACCAGCTACACGGGTGTCGCCGATTGGCTGACACACGGAACCGGCGCCTTCGCCCCCGCCTCGTCGCTGGCGAAACTCGACATCGTGTGCGGCCCCGCGGAAACGGCTGTCGCACTGCGCGTCTCGCACGCCATCGGCGACGCCCACCTGGGATTCGAACTGCTGACCGAACTCTGGGGCACCGCGACCGCCCTCGAAGCCGGGACCGCCGACCCGGACCCCGCACCCCGGTACCCGCGCAGCCTCGAGGACCTCCTCACCGAGCGCGGCGCCGCCCTGCCGGACCCGAGCCTGCCGGAACTGACCGGCCTGCGGTGCCTGGCGCCGACGCCGTCACCCGGCGCACCCGGCCTCCGGCTCGCGCCCGGCGAGCGGATCACCCTGTCGGCCACCGAAACCCGCGCACTGCTGCGGTACGCGCGGGAACAGGGCACCACCGTGCACGCTCTCCTCAGCGCCGCGATCATCCGCGCCGAGCGCACCCTGATCGGTGAAACCTCCGATGCCACCGGCGAACTGCCGATGGTCATCGCGCACGCCGTCGATCTGCGCCCGTACCTGAGTCCGCCGGCCCGCCGCGTCGACGCGACCAACGGCCTCGGCTGCGCGCCGACCGTCACGTTCTGCGCACCGGATTCCGATCTGACCGTGCTCGGCAAGGAGGTCAAGGCCCAGATCACGCACGGCATCGACGGCGGCATCGCGCTCGCCACCATGCTCGCCGCCTCCCACGGCCCCGGCGAGGACGCCCGCGAGCACGCCGCCAACATCATCACCAACTGGGGCGTCGTCCCCGCCCTCGACACTCCGAAAGCCCTGCGGATCACCGATTTCCGCGGCTTCGCCACCGGCGGCACCAGGCCGGAGATCAGCTACTTCGTCTACACCTTCGACGATCGCCTGAGCATCGAATTCACCCACTCCGAACCCCACCACCCCGCCGCGCTCGTCACCCGCCTCGCGCGCGCCGTCTCGGCCAACCTGACCGACCTGATCCCGGCGTGGGCCCAGCCATCCGGCGGCGTTCACCCCCGCCGGGAGCCGGTCGCACGTCAGTTGTAGGACTTGGCGACGCCGTCGAGGAGGTGTTCGAGGGTGTCGTAGTCGGGCGGGGTGACCTGGTTGACCAGGTTCACGTCCACCGGAACCTGGTGGGCCGCGGTGATATTCGTGAACAGAGTCGTGTCGGTGGGGCGGAAGCCGTGTTCGGCGGCCAGGCGTTGCAGGTCGGGGTCGGTGGTTAGCAGCTTGCCGAGTTTGTCGCCCTTGTCGTTGAGGGGGACCACGGTGTGCTGCGACATGACCGTCGGCTTCGGGTACATCAGGACCATGTCCGGCTTGAGCTGACCGTGGACCGCCGCGTCGACGTACTGGGCCTCGTAGATCCACGCCATCGGCACGGTGCCCATGCCGTTGGACAGGTAGTCCTTGAACGGGCCGTCACTGCTGGCCTCGGTGTAGCCCTGCCGGGTGAACAACCGCGAAACCCGCGACACCGCATAGTCTTCGGCCTTCGCGCCGCGCACGATCGTATTGTCGTTGGCGACATAGGCGGTCACCGCCAGATACATGGCGGCGGAGTTCGAGGTGCGCGGATCGGTGGTGGAGACCAGCACGTTCTTGGGCACCGCGTAGGTCGAGTTGCCGTCCAGCTGATTCCACTGCACGCCCTTCTCGGCCAGCGACAGGTACTTCTCGACGTCGAAAGTCGTTGTCGCGCCGGGCTGCACGATCCCGGCCGGGGTGAGCAGATCGGCGATGGGCTTGAAGGTGGCGATGGCCATGGGGGAGGAGAACGGCACATACTTGCCGGTCACCCCGCTCTTGCGCTGCACCAGCTCCGCCGCCGCGGAACTGGATGGGAACGCGAAATCGAACTTGCCCAGATCCACCGAGGTCGCGATCTGCCGCGACCCGGCGGGCTCCACCTCGACCTTCAACCCGTGCTTGGCCAGCGCGTCGGCCACCTTCGGATCATCGAAGAAGGCCGACTTCTCCGACCCCACCACCCCGTGCACGGTCGTGAGCGCGGGTGCGGCGGCCGTGGTGGCCGACGGCGAATCCGACTGCTGCACCGCGAACGCCACGCCGACCGCCAGCACGACGGCGGCCCCGGCCGCGACGACGCCCAGCGTCCGCTTGTGCTCCGACACTCGCACCGGCACGAAGCGGCCCGCGACCGCCGCGAACACGTTGGTGGTGTCCGCCGCCGGGCCGCTCGGCGCCGACTTCGACAAATCCACCTGTGCCGCAGCGGTTTTCGTCCGCGTCGGATCCAGCTCGCGCCGCGCAATCCGCTCGACGAGAATCGGTACGAAATCCCGCACCGAATGCCCCTCGAACCGCTTGCGCACCGCACCCACGACGGCCTCCACCCGCTCCGGCGGGTGCGCCTCGCCATAGTCCTCGACCAGGCGATCGGTCACCTCCCGCAGCGCTTTCTCTTCCCGCGCGACATCCACCGCCACAACATCTCCCTTGACCCGGCACCGAATACGATTGCGCGGCAAGAAAATACGAGAAGCCGCGCCGCCCGGACCCTAGACCGCCAGAGTGCCCGCCCAGGGTCGCGCACACAAACGTCAAGTACGCCCCGGCGAATTTCCGGTGACAAACCCTCGGAATGCGAGGCTCGTGAAGGCGACGTAGTGGACGGGTCAGGGTTTGCCGGGGAAGGCCACCGTGGCCGGATTGGTGCCGAGAATCGACTGCCAGGTGGCCAGGCGCAGTGCGCATTCGGTGAGCGCCTCGATCCCGGTGCGGCGCAGGTCGGCGGTGTCCGCGCGTTGCACCACCGAGTACCAGGCCGCGGCGGTGTCGGACTCGACCGTGATCGCCAGCTTGGCGGCGGGAATCGGGTCGTTGACCGGGATCGGCGAGGTGTAGGCCGCGGCGGGCTCGGGCACCGTCGCGCCCGAGGCCGCCAGCGCGTCGATGGTGGCGTCGCGGCGCGCGCGATGCGAGGCGGTGTACTCGGCCACGAGCTTGTCGCGGTCGTGATTGGCGTAGGCGGCGATCACGCCGTAGGCGTAGACAGCGGCGTATTCGGCGCTCAACGCATCGATGAGTGCCTGCTGATCGGTCGTGCTCATGCCAGGAGAACCCCCGCGTGCGTGGCGCAGGACGCGCTGATCGAAGAGAGAAGACCGGCGCGATAGCCGGACAGCCGCGCCGACAGATCGGCCGACGATCGCTGGGACTGC
>NZ_JBSGBY010000045.1:0-23567 GCF_053601505.1 Nocardia sp. NPDC004722 | reverse complement strand
CGGCTCCAGCGCCGGATCCAGTTTCTGCAGTCCGGCCACCCATTCCACCGAATGGGTCTGCCAGCCGCCGTAGCCGAGCACGATATCGCCGGGATGCAGTCCGGGATCGGTGGATTCGACGACCCGTGACACCGTGCCACCGCACATGGTCTGGTCGACCTCGACCGGCGGGGCATAGGACGGCGCGTCGCTCATGCGGCCGCGCATGTACGGGTCCAGCGACAGATACAGCGTCTGCAACAGCGCCTGGCCCGGTTTCGGCGCCTCCAACTCGACGGTCTCGGTGCGGAAGTTCTGCTGCTCGGGCATGCCGATCGGGCGGGAGGCCAGGACTATGCGGGTCGACTTCATCGTCGGAACGACCTTTCTGTGGGCGATCCCTCCATTCTGGACATTGTGGACCGGTGTCAGGACGGTTCCGCTCGCCAGGTATCGAAACCGGCCATGATGTGATGGCGGACCACCGCCCACTCCGGCACCAGGCTGGTGGCGGCGGGCACCGAGGCGGTGAGCAGGATGCCCGCGATGGTGATGAGCGTGAGGCGCATCCACTCCCGCGCACCCGGCCGCTCGGCGAGCTCGCCGAGAATCTGCTGGGCGACCGAGAACACCGTGGCCTCCAGATGCTCGGCCAGATGCGCGACGGTGGTGGACATCTCGGGGTCGGTGCGGGCCGCGGCCAGGAATTCGAACCCCACGCTGACGGGCGCGACCTGGGCGAGCGTCCACAGCTCGTCGACCAGGACCCCGACCCGCTCCCGATCGGAACCCGTTACGGTGGAATAGGTTTCGACCACCGCCTCGGCCATGATGTCGGCGATGTGGCGGATCGCCGCGTCCAGCAGTTCGGCGCGGGTCGGATAGTAATGCTGCACCGCGCCCTGACTCACGCCCGCGCGCTCGGCGACACCGCGCGTGGTCGTCGCGGCATGCCCGAGCTCGACCAGGCTGGCGAGCGTGGCATCGAGGATCGCCACCCGGGTCTCCTCGCGCTGCTCGGCGCGGCTGCGACCGGTGTTGTCGCGCTTGCTGTTTCCCGTCGTGACCGGCACAGGCCCACGATACCGTTCCGGCAACGAACAAGTCACGCGACTTGTGAAGTCGGCCGACTGATCAATACGCTTGTCCCACAGTCGATATGCAATCACGACGAGGTGATCGACATGGCATCCGACGACACCCGAATCTGGCGCCGCGGCCCCGCCCCCACCCCCGCAGGCCCCGACGACTACGGCTATTTCGGCCCCGGCTCCCAAGTCTGGCGAGTCCTGCTGCACCCGGCGGTAACCCCCTTCCTCGCGCAGGTCACTGCCCTCCTCGAACTCCCGCACATCCCTTTGCAAGCGGTCCTTCTCGACCACGACCCACTAGCCGTCGAAGGCCGCGCGAAGCGCAACCTGAGCCCGCTCATGGCGGTCCGCCGAGCCCAACGCACCGTCGGCGTCCCCGTCCCGATCATCCTGGGCGACAAGCCCACCGCCGACCGCATCGCGGCCCACCTCCGCCGCTACCACCGCTCGATGACCGGCACCCTCCCCGGCACCGGCGAACCCTACGCCGCCCAAGGCCCCGAACTGGTGCTCTTCGCCCACGTCACGATCATGCAAGCCGCCCTCCTCTGCTACGAGCACCTCGCCTACGAAGGCCACCACCGCCCCCGCCGACTCGCCCCGGCGGACCGCGACCAATTCTGGCTGGAGGCAAAACAATTCGGCCTCCTGATGGGCGCGAACCCGTACGAAATCCCCACCACCTGCCAAGCCGTAGCCGACTACTACGCCCGAATCTCCCACCGCTACGGCGTGATCGAATCCTTCACCCCCGCAACCGCCCTGGCCCCCACCCTGGCCATGCTGCGCGGCTTCACCCCCACCCAACTCCCAGCCCTGACCCCACTCCTCCTGTCGGCCTTCCTGACTCCCCAACTGCTCGCCACCATCCCCCGCCCAGCCCGCCGCAACCTCGGCATCCCCGCCACCCTCGACCCCCTCCCTAACCCTGACCCGCCCAGCCCTACGCGCCTTCACCATCCGCCGCTTCGCCGAAGCCATCGAACGCCGAATCAGCGGCCCCGACGCAGTCGAACTAGCGACCCGCGCCCGGAGCCTGCAAGCGGCGGCATAGCGGCCCGAACCTGTGAATGCCGATCGTTCCCGGCGCGGGGATTGCCACCGCGTTGCATGATGGACACCTGAATCTCGCAGGAGAGAACAGCAATGCAGGCAAAGCTTCAAGTGCAGGGGACCGGCGACCTCTACGCCGAACTGGTGTCCCTCACTGATTGGTTGTTGCAGGAGCCCGAGCTGCGCGGCGGCGTGGAGAGCGAGCCGCCCGATGTCGCACCCGACGAGATGGGCGGGCTCGAAGACGTCCTGGTGGTTGCCCTCGGCGGAGGCGGCGCGGTCACCGTACTTGTTCGCTCAATCGTCACCTGGCTGCAGATCCGGGGATCCGAAATCAGCGTCCTCATGACGGACGCCAGCGGTGGAAGCCTCGTGCTCGACGCGACCGGCGCGGCCGCAGTCAAGGCAGCTGAAATGTTTGGCGGCTCTGGGAAATAGCAAAGGAAAGAGCGTGCGGCTGCCGAGTGGGAGTCGATCTCGGGTGGTCTTGATCGGCACCAGCCGATACGAGGACGACAAGCTGCCGGATCTTCCTGCCGTCATCCACAATATCGAGGATTTCGCCTCGGTATTGACCAGTGAATCCGGAGCGGGGATTCCTGCCCGGCATCTGGTGTCGTTCGTGGACGCGACTGATCCACGCCCGATCATGGCCGCCTTGCGTGCCGCCGCCCTCGAGGCGCGAGACCTGCTGGCCGTCTATTACACCGGCCACGGCGTCCTGGACCGGCGTAGCCATCTCTTTCTCAGCCTGCCGGACACTGAGCGTGGGGCGTACCGCTGGACTGCCTTGGACATCAGCGATATTCGCGAGCTGATGGCCGAATCTGGTGCCGCCAACAAGGTTCTGATCCTCGACTGCTGCTTCTCCGGCCGCGCGTTTGAGGCAATGGGTGACGACGATGCCGCCTCTGCTGCCGCCACCCAGGTCGAGATCAGCGGAACCTATACGATCGCCTCTTCCGCCGCTAACACCTCATCCCAAGCACCTGCTGGCGAAAGATACACGGCATTCACCGGAGCCCTACTTGGTTTGTTGCGCAGCGGCGTTCCCGACGGTCCCGAATTACTCACCCTTGATGACATCTTCACCAACATGCAGAGGCTCCTCAAGGCCCGAGGGATGCCTGCACCGCAGCGCCGTGGCGTCAACAACGCGGGCGACCTTGCCTTGGTTCGCAATTCTTTCCAAGACGGCGATGCCCACCCCCAGTCCCCGATACCACGAGACTTTCTGGCGAAAGGGGATGCCGCCCAACAACACGGCGATCTGGCCGAGGCGGAACGGTGGTATCGCCTCGCCGCCGACAACGGCAGCGACGACGGTAGAAACGCGATCGGTTGGCTACTGTGTCAGCGCGGCCAACTCGGCGAAGCAGAGCAATGGTTCCGTCTCGGAGCCGAATCAGGGCACGCACTGAGCATGAACAATCTGGCCACGGTGCTCGAACGACGGGGTGCGGAAAGCGAAGCAGAACAATGGTATCGGCATTCGGCGGCCGCCGGAGATACCCACGGGATGAGCAATCTGGGCTTCCTTCTGTTGCGACGTGGACAGCTATCCGATGCCGAACGGTGGTTTCGCAAATCCGCCGAATCCGGGAACCCATCAGGACTGACGAATCTGGGTGTGATTGTCTGGCGTGCAGGCGATTCAGCGCAAGCAGAGCACCTGTTCAGGCTCGCGGCCGAGACCCGCACCGAGTGTCGAATGGCGAACTGCGGGTGGCCGGTCGCGGAGGGAGGCGCGCTCGGCCATCCGGATCGTTGGTTCCACAGAGCTTCTGCAGCGGGTAAGGCGTTGGGCGCGGCCAACCTGGGAGCGATGCTCGATTACCAGGGGCGATTACCCGAGGCCGAGCTGTGGCTCCGACGAGCGGCCGCCGTTGGCGTTGGGATCGCCATGTTCAACCTCGGCAGGCTCCTGGAACGCCGAAACAGCCCGCAGGAAGCAGAGCAATGGGTTCGCTGTGCGGCCGAATGCGGTACTGAGCTTGCCTGGACGAAATTGGGCTGGATGCTGGACCAGCGTGGAGAATTGGGCGAGGCCGAACATTGGTACCGGCTTGCCGCCCAACATGGGGAAGCCCAGGGCACGAATAATCTCGGTTCGCTACTCGAACGTCGCGGAGAACTCGGTCAAGCCGAGCGCTGGTACCGCGTGGCCGCCGAAGCCGGCAACGCCCAAGCCATGAACAACTTGGGCTGCCTACTGGAAAAGCGAGGCGACAAACCCGAAGCCCTCCACTGGTACCGTCGCGGAGCTGAGGGCGGCGACACCGATGCCCGAGGCAATGCGTACAGATTGGCGCGCGGATAGAAATACTCTGTTGGGCGGCCGGGATCCGGTGAAGACGCGAAATACACTGGTCGACAATCGATCTCGTTCCTGGTGTGCAGAGGAGCTGCCTTGCGATCACAACGGGACAGTGGCAGTGGGAGCCGGGAGATGAGCGAGCTTCTCGATGCGATCAGGAAAGCCGTCGGTGAGGGTGTGGTCGACGAGTCCGCGCTTTCGGATATCGATGATCGGTAGACCGGTCAGAGACCTGCGATGGCCAAAGCCTCGGCGTTCGACATGCCTGAGTGTTTCGCGAGCAGCAGCCTCGCCCGCACTTCGCTCGGCGTGCGGGGTCGGTAGCCGGGCCCGGTGTCGCAGCAGCCGCCGTAGAAGTTCAATCCGGAATCGAGGACGGCTTCGAGGGCGCGCCAGCCTGCGCGGTCGGATTTTCTGGGGACCGCGAGATCCGGTCCGGCGTCGATGAATACGCCCTGGCACCGGGGGCAGTGGCTGGGGCCCTGGCCGATGGCGGATTTGTGGGATACCCGGCACGGAAGACACACCAGGTGTGTTCGGCTCGGGTAGATGCACATTCGCGCAGCGTACGTTTCGCCACCGCATCGAGTCGACCGATTACCCGGCATGTCGCTGAAGTGCGGGTTCTGGTCGGCGAGCGAGTCGTAAATGGTATACGCCTCAGTAGTATTCGAGATGGCCGTGAGTTTGTTCGTCGATGTCGACAACGCAGATCAGGTCGCGGCCGCTCGCCAGATCTGTAAAGAAGCCCTGCACACTCGGGTTGCAGCGTTCACCGTGATTGGCGGGGCCGATGACGGGTACTGAGAGTACCCACGTGGCGTAGGGTCGCCCGGCGTTTGCGCATGCCACCGGGGTGTGATCGCTGGTGAATCCATGGTGGTCGACATCCGGATTGCAGGTTGCACCCTCTACCGGTTCGGCTCCAGCCTCCGGCACTGCGAGCACACCGATGCCGGTTGCCGTGAGAGCGATCCAGGCGATGGCGACGGCCTTCCGCATTGTCTCTCCTGCTGCGGATTTGCTGGTTTCAGTTCTCAAAGTCATCTGATCCGCTGTGCGCAGTCTTCGAAGTCCGCGCCGGTGATGAAGCAGTCGTAGAGGCCGCTCTGGATGTCTCCGTTGGTGGGCGGTTCGCCGCACAGGATTCCGCAGAGCTGGTAGTTCGGGACATAGGAGCCATCGGGCCAGCGACATGCGTTGGCGTCGCACGTGTATCGCCTCGAGTTCGGGTCGCGAGGGATTGGTGTCCGACTGTAGGACCAGACGAAGGCATCCGTGGACTGGACCTGGGTGCAGTACACGGTGCGACCGGTGGCCAGTTGCCCGACTGCGCCGTGATCAGCGCAGTATCGGTTCAGTACCGCCGTGGGTGACGCGGCGGCGGGAGCGGCTGACACGACGATCGACAGCGCCGGAGCGAGGAGTGTCGCTGCCATCGCGCCGAGCATCCGGAATCGCAATGAGCTGCGAGCGGGCCGATCCATCGAAGAACTCCTCGGACTGTCATACATCTCGTGAACGTCGTGCAGAACCTCGAAAAATCCTACAGGGGAATGGGATTCGTTCCTGTGTACGTCCACGTGATGACAGATCAGGTGACAGATACGACTGCCGAACCGAATGCCGTCGCCGAACTGTGGGGGCGCGGCCACTGAGACCCGTATCGCGGCTTGGCTTCTCGCGCGCAGCGGGGTTGCCGCCGCACGCGAGAGGACTCAGCGGGCGCTACCTGCCAGCCAGTCGTCCCAGCTGAGGGTCCAGTCGCCGTTCTGCCAGACCTGTAGCGGGGCGCCGCCCGTGTTGTGGACTTCGACGACGTCGCCGGGTTGGGCGAAGTTGAAGAACCATTGGGCGTTGTCGGCGTTGAGGTTGAGGCAGCCGTGGGAGGTGTCGGTGTTGCCCTGGGCCCAGACCGTGGAATCGAGTTGGTGGAGGTAGATGCCGTCGGTGCTGATGCGGGTGGCCCAGCCGATGGCCTCCTTGTAGCCGAGGCGGGAGTTCACCGGGAGGCCGTAGGTGGAGGAGTCCATGATGACCGGGTTGGCCTTGTCCATGACCGTGTAGGTGCCGGGCATGGTCCAGAAGGTGAAGGTCTTGCCCGCGATGGTTTCGCTGCCGCCGCGGCCCATGGAGGTGGGCATGGTGCGGATCAGCTGACCGTTCTCGAAGACCTGCACCTGGTGGGTGTTGTCATCGGCGATCGACACGTGGGACGGGCCGATGACGAAATTGGCCTTGGAGTCCTCCTGGCCGAACAGGCCGTTGCCGACCTCGATGCCGTAGAGGTTGGCCGCCACGTTCACCTTGGTGCCGGACTTCCAGTAGTCCTTGGGCCGCCAGTGCGCGTTGCGGTTGTCCATCCAGTACCAGGCACCCTCCACCGGCGGATCGGTGGTGACGACCAGTCGCTTCTGGGCCGCGGCCCGGTCGGGGATGTCCTCGTCGAAATGCGCGACGATGACCATGCCCACGCCGTAGCTGTTGCCGTCCACGATGGCCTGACCGCCGGTGGTGTTGAGATACACCTTGGTCTGGTTCTTCGGCGTGATGGTCGTGAACGTGGAGGTGACCGGTCCGGTCAGACCCGTCACATCCTCGCCCGACGCCTTCAGCGTGTAGGTGCGCCCGTAGCCGAGCTGCTCGTTCGGCTTCCACGCCGTCTTGTCCGGCGTGAAGGTGCCGTCGATGGCCTTGCCGTCCTCATTGGTGAGGCTGACATCGGTGAGCACGCCGCTGGAGGTGCTCACCTCGACCGGAGCCGACGGATCGACCTTGTCCGCCCCCTGCGCGGGCTTGACGGTGATGGACTGCGCGACCGGAGTGCGCGGACCGACCGTTCCCCCCGGAAGGTTCGACGAGCATGCCGTCGCCACCAGAACGAGCGCCACTAAAACGCTCTTGGCGGCGTTCGTCCGAAAACGGCGGGGTGGCATTGGCTCTCCCTCCTGTAATCGCCGTGCGCCGCACTGCTGCACAGCATCTTGTTACTGCCCAGCGTAGTAGATTACCCTCCGTTTTCGATCTTCCAGCGCCAGGTCGGGCTGACGAAATCACAACGTTGTGAGACCCGCGCACGACACGCCGTCGCGCTGTGGTCATTTCAGCGTTTGTTCTTTGATAGCGAGCTGCTGTTGACCCTTCTGATAGGTGACTTCGCGGATCCCGAGCGCCTGATGCAGCTGCCCCGCCGGTAGCGTCACCGGCTTGGGCGCGGGCCCGTCACCGGGCTTGGGCAGCGGATACGCGGTGGTGGTGCCGCTGTAGAAGGTGACATTGCCCTCGGTCTTGGTGAACAGTTGGTGCACATGGCCGTTGAGACAGGTCACCGAGGAGAACCGCTTCATGTAACTGAGCGCTTGGGTGGCATCGTCTGTGCCCCAGCCCCATTGGGGATACATGGCGAACAGCGGGATGTGACTGAACACGATCAGGGGTGTGTCACTGGACAATCCGGCCACATCCTTCTGGATGAAATCCAGCTGATCCTGCCCGAGATGTCCGAGGTTCTTCAGATTCAGCGTATTGACCAGTCCGATCACGTGCACGCCCGCGATATCGAAGCTGTACCAGCCGTCGCCGCGCGTCCCGCCACCGAAGGTGGACCGATACCGCGACCCGCCGTCATCGCTCGAATCATGTTCTCCCGGAACGGTGAACACGTGCGGGGTCTTGAACCCCTGCATCATCTGCTTGCACTGATCGAACTGTTCCTGGCTGGCCAGATGGGTCAGATCACCGGTGTGGATCACGAAATCCGGTTCGTAGCCCAGCGAATTCACCTGCGAGATCGCCTCGGTGAAGGTGTCGGTCACACTCGTGTTGGCGGTGCCGGTGAAACCGATGTGACTGTCGCTGACCTGCGCGAACCGCAGCGTCGGCCGTTCCGGGGCGGCGAGGGCGGTGCCCGCCACGTGCGAGACCACCTCACCGCCCACCACCGCCAGGCCCACCGCCGCACCGAACCACGCGCTGTGGCGCATGAGCTGGCGGCGGGTCATCTTCTGCGGGTCGTGGGCCTCGTCGTCGTAGCTCATTGGGTCACCACCACGGTCGCGTGCATGAACGGATGAATCGAGCAGACATAGGCGAAGCTGCCCGCTTTGGTGAAGGTGAAGGTGTACGTCGCACCCGTGCCCAGCGTCGGCGAGCGGAAGCTGCCGTCGTTGGCCACCACGGTGTGCGGTTCCTCGTCCTTGTTGGTCCAGGTCACCGTGGTACCGGTCTTCACGGTCAGGGAGCTGGGCCCGAAGGCGAAGTTGTCGATATTGACAGCATTCGGGCCGGCCGGTGCCGCCGCTGCGGCGGACGTACTCGGCATGGACATGCCGGGCATACCGGTCGGCCCGCTGCCGTCCGGCACCATGCCGGGCGTAGCGGTGCCGGAAGCGAAAGTGAAACCGGGGGCGGCATTGTCGGGGGCTTTGCCGCCACCGCTGGAACTACACGCGCTCGCCGTCAGCAGGGCTGCCGCGGCGACGCTGACGGCGATTGCGATGCGCCGTGGCTTGCGGGTGGGTCTCATGGGTGTCCGGGCCTCCATCTCGGATGAGTCCGTTCGCTGCTGCGAACCGGTCATCTTTAGATAGGGGCGGGGGTTACACGAGCCGGAAACCTCTGTCCGCGAACGGTTTACACCGTCACGCGGGCTCGGTCGGCGCGAAAACCTCGATGGTGCCGTTGTTCTCGCGCACCTGAACCGTCGGCAACGGCGCAGGTGCGACGGGCAACTGGTGCGCCACCACCTGACCTTCGATCGAGAACGAGGTCGAGTGGCAGGGGCAGCGCAACCGCTCGGCCGGTGCATCCAGCCACAACTTGCAGCCCTGATGGGTGCACACGCCGGAAACCGCGACCGGGTTCCCCTTGTCGCGGCGCACGAATCCGTTCACGGTGCCGACATCGAAGGCGATCGTCGACCCCTCCGGCAGATCCGTGGACCGCGCGATCGGCAGCCACGCGCCCGTGTTCGGGGCCAGCGGGGCCTGCTGCGCGGCGGGCGGGGAACCGGTCTGGCCGTGGCCGATCAGCGTGCGGTCCACCACCGCGCCGACCGTCGCGGCGGCCGCGGCGGCGGAGGTGCCGATGAGCAGATTGCGGCGGCGATACCCGTTGGCGGGCCGCAATTCCGTGGGCTGTTCGTCCAGTTCGGCGGCGAGCTTGCGTTGCAGGCCGCTGAGGAACTCCTCGCTGGGCGCGTCACTGCCCAGCCGGGCGGAGCGCAGCTCGATGGCCGTGCGCATCTCCTCGGCCTCGACCTCGTCGGGCCGGAAACCGGTCGCCTGCTTCCCGGCCAGTAGCTCGTCGACGAAACGCCGCACTTCCCGCCCGCTCACCGCACACCTCCCTCGTTCAACTGGGACGCCATCTGCAACGCCCGATGCTGCAACACCTTCGCATTGGCCACCGTCACGCCGAGGCTCGCCGCCGCCTCCTTCACCGAAAGCCCTTGCAGGAATCTCAGTTCCAGAATGCTCCGATACCGGTCCGGGAGCTCGGCCAGCACCGCCTTGGCGCGGGCCTCCGCCCCGGAGTCGGGCAGTTCCTCGGGTGGATCATCGGCGATATCGCCGTCGATGGTGGTGATCTCCCGGCCCATGCGCGCCTTCCAGTGCGCGGCCAGCACGGTGCGCGCGGTGGTACGCAGATAGGCCCGCACCTCGGGGACGCTGGCCGTGATGCGCAGCGGTTTGAGGGCGGCCATGAACACCTCGGTGGTCAGATCCTCGGCGTCGGGCCGGTTGCCGACCTTGCCGAACATCAATGCGTACACCCAGGTGACATTGTCCTTGTACACCGCTTCCCAGCTGGCGTAGCTGTCACCGGACACCAGCCGCAACTCCCGACCCGAGCCAGCACTCGTGACCGGCTGCGTCCGGCGCTCGGATTCGACCCGTCGCACCATGAACCGCCGCTTTCTGCATCCACCGGAAACATCGACGCGTGTTCACGTCTGTCAGTAGATAGCGGAAGGGGTTACAGCGGGCAGGTTTCGACGGTTTCCGGCACAGATCGTCCCGGAGTGATCTTTCGATCACTCCGGGACGAGGGGCTCAGGGCCAGGTCAGCGGGCGGTGGCGAGCAGCTCGCCGCGCAGCACGGCACCCACGGTCTTGGCGGCCACGACGGCCCAGGCGGCGACCAGCAGGGCGTAGAGGCCGACCGCGGTGACGGCGAACAGATCCGCGCCGGTGTGCTGGAACAGGGCGGTGCTGCCGGTGACGCAGCAGCCGACGGGGAAGGTGAAGCCCCACCAGGTCATGTTGAAGGGCATCGACTTGCGGGCGTGCCAGGTGACCGACACGGCCAGCGCCAGCCACAGCATCGCGAAACCCCAGGTGGGGATGCCGAACAGGAGCGAGAACAGCTGGAACCCCGAGGCATCGGTCGAATTCAGCGCGCTGGGAGCCACATTGGCGAGTGCACCGGCGGCGGTGACGCCCTGCCCCAGGGGGCCCAGCACCAGCCACACGGTCGCGACCATGCCGACGGGAGGCAGGCCGTGGTGCAGCAGTCGCGACCAGATCAGGGTGGTGGTGACGAAGGCGGCGATCAGGCTCAGGCCGAACATGGCCAGACAGGCCACGAACATGGTCAGGCGCAGCTGTCCGGCGGGGGTGTGGGGAACCAGCAGAGCGCCGAGGGCGGCCGAGACCATGGGCGGAACCACGGGCATCAGCCAGCCGCCGAAGGCGGAATCGGGATCGAAGTTGTGGCGGGTGATCATCCGGTAGGGGATGCTGGCGGCGGTTCCGAGGCCGATCACGGTGCCGACCGACCAGAGCACCCAGTCGACGGCCACGGCGGCGGACAGTCCGATGACGTCCTTGCCCAGCAGCAGGGTGCCCGCGCCGACGGTCATGAGGGCCATGGGCAGCGCGCCGTAGAACTGCATCATCACGGGGTTCCGCCCATGGGCGCGAGCCTCTTCGGGGTAGCGCCGCCAGTGCAGCAGCCAGGCTCCGGCGAGCACGACCAGCAGTCCGGCGGCCAGCGCCCAGATGACGGTGGCGGCGGGCCGCAGGGCGGGGAACTGGGCGGGCAGGGTGGCGGCGGCATTGGCGACGATGCCGGTGCCCATGACCACCGCGAACCAGTTGGGGGCCAGGTGACGCAGCGGCTCCCGACCCGCGACGGCGGTCGCGGACGCCTGCCGAGCGGCGGCGGGTGCGGCTTCTACGGTCCGGCGGAAGGTCACTGTGGTCATGTATCCACCCTCTGTCAGGCGGACTTTCCCCGGTAGCGGCCATGATTCGATGGATGCATAGAACGGTTCTATGGGGTTCGGAAATCGCGATAACGACAATTCGTAGTAGAGCATTGCCGCGTCTATATGTAGTAGATATGCTACATACGATCGTCGACCCACAACGGGAGGGAAACCATGACAGTGGGTGAGGGCGTGGTTCTCGAGGTCGAGAAGCTGCGCATGCGGTACGGCACCACCGATGTCCTGCACGATGTGTCGTTCCAGGCGCGTCGCGGTGAGGTGCTGGTCCTGCTCGGGCCCAACGGTGCGGGCAAGACCACCACCATCGAGATCCTGGAGGGGTTCCGGACTCGCTCGGCGGGGGAGGTTTCGGTGCTCGGCATCGATCCGGCCCATGGCGACGAGCAGTGGCGGGCCCGCGTCGGGGTGGTGTTGCAGTCGTGGCGCGACCACGGCAAATGGCGGGTTCGCGAACTTCTCACCTACCTCGGCTCGTTCTATGCCCCCTACGGCACCGAGAACGTCCGACGGCCTTGGGACGCAGACGAACTCATCGACCTGGTCGGGCTGACCGGCCAGGCGAACGCCAAGATCGCGGCCTTGTCCGGCGGCCAGCGCCGCCGCATGGACGTGGCCATCGGCATCGTCGGCCGCCCCGAGATCCTGTTCCTCGACGAGCCGACCGCGGGCTTCGATCCGCAGGCGCGGCGCGAATTCCACGATCTGGTGCACCGTCTCGCCGACGACCAGCAGACCACTGTGCTGCTGACCACCCACGATCTGGACGAGGCGGAGAAGCTCGCCGACCGGATTCTCATCCTGGCGGGCGGGCGCATCATCGCGAACGGCTCGCCGGATGAGCTGACCCGGCGTGTCGCCACCGAGTCGGAGGTGCGCTGGACCGTGGACGGGCAACGATTTGTCGACACCACCGCCGAGTCGACCAAGTTCGTCCACGAGTTGTTCAAGCAACACGGCGATCGGGTCGGCGAACTGGAGGTACGCCGCGCGTCGTTGGAGGACACCTACATTTCGCTGGTTCGCCGCTGCGAATCCGGCGAGGAACAGGCCGCAGTGCACACGCTGGAGGAGATCACGCTATGAGTCCGACGCTGGTCGCGATCCGCGCGGGAGTCGCCCGCGCCGGGATCGAACTGCGCCAATCCTTCACCAACGCCACCGATCTGATCAATCTGTTCTTCTTCCCGATCCTGATCCTGGTCGCGCTGTACTTCCTGCGCGACGGGTCCTTCCATCAGACCGGGTTGAAACTCGGCGCGCTGGCGTTGCCCGGCGTGCTCGGCAGCATGATCGTGTTCAACGGCCTGTACGCGACCGCGAACTACCTGGTCGTCGATCGCGAGGACGGAACCCTGTTGCGCGCCAAGGCGACCCCCAACGGCATGGTGGCCTTCTTCATCGGCAAGCTCGGCCTGACCGCCGGTCTCGTGCTGGTGCAGATGGTGTTCCTGCTGGCGGTCGGTGGAGTGATCGTCGGCGGGCTGTCCTTCCACGGCATCGGCCGCTGGCTCACGTTGGCCTGGGTGATCGGTCTCGGTCTGCTGGCGGTGCTGTCGTTGGGCGCGGTGCTCGGCGCGATCCTGGAGGGCCCGCGCGCCACCTTCTTCCTGACCCTGCCGCTGGCCGCCCTGGTCGGTGTCTCGGGCATCTACTATCCGATCACCGCCCTGCCCGGCTGGCTGCAAGGACTGGCGCAGGTGTTCCCGATGTACTGGGTGGGACTCGGTATGCGCTCGGCCCTGCTGCCCGCCGATTCGGTGGCGATCGAGATCGACGGATCCTGGCGGCACCTGGAAACCGCTGCGGTACTGGGTGGTTGGGCGATACTCGGGCTGCTGATCGCGCCGGGCGTGCTGCGCCGCATGGCCCGGCACGAATCCGGGTCGAAGGTGGCGAGCCGCCGCGAGAAGGCGCTGCAGAGTGCCTACTGAGGTCATCTACAACCGCATCGCGATGCTGCGCGCCGAGCGCGGCATCTCGCGGCGGGAACTGGCCGAAGCGCTGGGCGTGCACTATCAGACGGTCGGCTACCTGGAGCGCGGGGAGTACAGCCCGAGCCTGCATCTCGCTTTGCGGCTGGCGGCCTACTTCGAGGTGAGCGTGGAGGTCATCTTCTCCACCACACCGTTCCCGCGCCTGGGGTCGGCGGGCGAATCCGCCTGAGGCGCAAGGCTATCCGGCGGTCGGCGGGGCCGACTTGCGCAGGACCTCGAGGAAGGCGCGCATCCATCGCGGATGATCGGGCCAGGCGCGGCCGGTCACCAGATTGCCGTCGATGTGGTCGGGGCTGTCGACCCAGGTGGCCCCGGCCGCACGGATATCCGGTTCCAGCGCCGGGTAGCCGCTGGAGGTGCGGTCGTGCAGGACACCGGCGGCGGCCAGGATGAGCGGCCCGTGGCAGAGGGCGGCGAGGGGTTTGTCGGAGTCGGTGAAGTGCCGGACGATGCGGCGGCAGTCCTCGTCGTTGCGCAGGTACTCGGGGGCGCGACCGCCGGGGATGACCAGGGCCGCGTAGGCCGTGGGGTCGACCTCGGAGAAGGCGAGATCGGCAGGCCAGGTGCGGCCGAGCTTTTCGGTGTAGGTGTCGAAGCCCTCGACGAAGTCGTGGACCACGAACTGGAGCTTCTTGGCTGTCGGGGCCGCGATATCGACCTCGTACCCCTCTTCCAGCAACCGCTGGTAGGGGTACATGACCTCCAGGTCTTCCGCGGCGTCACCGGTGATCACGAGCACCTTAGTCATGGCGCACCTCCCAGGAGATGGTATCGGGATGCTCTGTGCGCCAGCGGGTTTTCCGGAGGTACCGGCGGGACTTCGCGTCAGCCGACCGAGGAGGCGCGCCGCTCGGCGGGCACCGCCCGCAGGTGCCGCACCAGGCCCAGATCGGTGGGTTGCGCGCGGCGGCTGTCGTAGCGTTCCAGCACCGCCGCCAATTCCGGTGACCAGCGCGCGAATTCGGCCCGGATCGGGCCGTCGGTGTCGAGCTGGCACACCACGCCCAGGGCGGTGAGGAACGAGCGCGCGAACGGCGTGAAGTAGGCGGGCATGTCGAGCTGGCGATTCACATTCGACAGCCGCGGCGCCAGCGCCGAGCGGACATGGCCGCGCAGCCACGCGGTACACAGCCGGAACGTCGGCGCGGTCAACGGTTCACCGGCCGCCTCGAGCCCCTCGGCCAGGGCCTCGACGTCGAAGCCGCGCCCGGGCCGCACGAAGCGGTGCCGCCGGATCGCGGTATCCAATTCCGCTGTGCCGCCGTTCAACGCGGCCTCCATCACCTCGCCGACCAGCTGCTCGAATCCCGGGGGCGGCCAGGGCGTGCAGGCCCCGAAATCCACCACGCCCAGCCGCCCGTCCGGGAGCACCCGGAAGTTGCCCGGGTGCGGGTCGCAGTACAACAGTCCGGTGCGCGACCACGAGGACAGGAGGAATCGGATGATGAGCATGCCGACCCGGCTGCGTTCCTCGGGCGCGCCGGATTCGATGATCCGGGAAACCGGTGTGCCGTGGAGCCATTCGGTCACGATGACGTCGCCGCGCTGGGTGAGCACGTTCGGCACCACGAAGTCGGGGTCGTCGGCGTAGGCCTGTGCGAAGCGGCGCTGATGCTCGGCCTCGGCGGCGTAGTCGAGTTCCTCGGTGACGCAGGTGCAGATGGCCTCGGTCACGGCGGACACGTCCGCGCCGGGCGCGAACACGGTGGCCAGCACCGAGATCCGGCGCAGCTGTTCGAGATCGGCGAGCACGGCCTGGCGCGCGCCGGGATACATCAGCTTCACCGCGACCTGGCGGCCGTCGCGCCACACCGCGCGATGCACCTGCCCGATCGAGGCGGCCGCCGCGCGCCGATCGTCGAATTCGGTGAAATGCCACCGCCAGTTCTCACCCAGCCCCGCGGCCACGGCCTCGTGCACGGTGGCGGGCAGCATGGTCGGCGCGGAATCCTGCAGCTGGGTCAGCGCGGTCCGATACGGTGCGGCGAGTTCGGAGGGCAGGGCCAGTTCGTAGAGCGAGAGCAGCTGCCCGAGCTTGACGGCACAGCCCTTCAACTCGCCGAGCACCTCGAAAATATGCTGGGCGGTACGCAGTTGGATATCGCGATTGACCTCGGCCGCCGATTTCCCCAGCGCTCGTTTACCCACCCCGGCGGCCTGGCGACCGGCGAAAGCGACTGGCAGACTGGCGATCCTGGCATTGCGGACGGCGGCGCGCACCGGCGGGCGGCCCCCGTCTCCCTCTTGGCGTCCACCGATTCGCCGAATCGACATTGCTCACCTCGTCGTGTGCGCGGCATACGGCCCCTGCTGGATACTGCCCGGCTGCCGTACGTTTCCACGATACGTGGCGATCGTCATAGCCGAATCCGGGTTCGCGGGCGCGTATGCACGTGCAGTTTGGCACATGACAGCTTAAACTGTCTGGGACGTATCCGATAGTTGTCGAAAGGTGACAGGATGGGTGCCCAGACGGTGGTCGCCGATGTCGCGGACGAACTCGCCCGCCGTGTCGTGACCGGGGAGCTCGCCCCGGGCGATCTGATGCCGTCGGTCCGCCAGGTCGCCGAGGAATTCGAGATGAATCGCGCCACGGCGCAATTGGTCCTGGGCCGGTTGGAGTCCTACGGCTTCGTCGACGCGCATCGCGGTCGTGGTTTCACGGTGCGGGATGTGCGCCGGGCCGGGGGAGTGGACGTGTACCGCAGGCTGTTCCGGCTGTCGATGTCCACACCCGAGGTGGCCGCGGAGATGTTCGGCAATATCGTGGCGGCCGAACGCGCCATCGTGCTCGAGGCCCTGCTCGACTACACCGCCGGTGAGCACTCCGTCGAGGCCGCGGTGCTGACCGCCGCGGTCGACGAGCTGGAGGCCGAGGCGCGCAGTGCCGAACCCGATCACGCCCGGATGCTCGAGCTCGAGGTCGATCTGGTGCGCACGGTGCTCACCGAGCTCGGCCACACCATGCAGCGCGCGGTGCTGAACTCGGTGGGGGAGATGCTGTTCGAGGTGCCGGAGGCGGTCGAGGCGTATTTCGCGGTGTCTCCCGATCTGCACGTGCTGGTATGGCGTGCGCTGCTGGCGGTGTGGGAGTCGGAGACCGGGCCCTCCCAGGCGCAGTTGGCGCTGTTCGAGGATCTGTTCGCCATGTATCACACCAAGGTGCTGGCCCGATTCGACGAATTGCTCGGCCTCGACACCGATTCCGAGGACCAGCGGCACAGCGCGACCGCTTGATTCCTGTGCTTCGTGCTGCGGCACACACTGATTGACTGATTGTCTCAGACAATTTAAGTTCGGAGTGTCCCGCTGGCACGTACGGAAATCGAGGCACCCCATGGCAGGCAAGAGGCGAACCGGTCTGGCCCGATCCGCGAAACTGGCCGCCCTGCCCATGGGCATCATGGCCCGCCGCCTCACCGCCACCGGCAAGGCCATCATGATCGGCGCGGAACGCGGCAGCGTCGACGAGGCCCTCCTCGAGAAGGCCGCCGACGAGGTCTTCCGGGTGCTCGGCGAACTCAAGGGCGGCGCCATGAAACTCGGCCAGGCGCTCAGCGTCGCCGAGGCCGCGGTGCCGCCGCAGTTCGCCGACCGCTACCGGGACGCGCTGACCCGCCTGCAGAATCAGGCCCCGCCCATGCCCACCCACCAGGCGCACCGGGTCCTGGACGAGCAACTGGGCACCCGCTGGCGCGAGCGCTTCACCGAATTCGAGGACCAGCCGGTGGCGGCGGCCAGCATCGGCCAGGTGCATCGCGCGGTGTGGAAGGACGGCCGCGTCGTCGCGGTGAAGATCCAATACCCCGGCGCGGACGTGGCTTTGATGTCGGATCTCAAACTGTTGCGCATGCTCACCGGCACCTTCGGCGTCTTCATGCCGGGGGTGGACATGAAGGCGCTCATCGACGAATTCATCGCCCGCACCGCCGACGAGCTCGACTATCGCATCGAGGCCGACCACCAGCGCACCTTCGCGCGCGCCTTCGCCGACGACCCGCGGTTCTTCGTGCCGAAGGTCATCGCCAGCGCCCCGAAGGTGATGGTCACCGAGTGGATGGACGCCATCCCGCTCAATCGCATCATCGCCGAAGGCACGCCGGAGCAACGCGATCGGGCCGGACTGCTGCTGGCGGAATTCGCGCTGAGCAGCCCGCAGCGCGTGGGGCAGCTGCACTGCGATCCGCATCCGGGCAACTATCAGCTGCTGCCCGACGGCCGCCTCGGCATCATCGATTTCGGCGCCACCATCGCCCTGCCCGACGGCCTGCCGCCGGTGGTCGGCGAACTGGCTCGCCACGCCATGGCCGAGGACTACGACCTGCTGCTGGAGACCTTGCGCGCCAACGGGTTCGTGCGCCCCGGTCACGAGCTCGATCTGGATCCGGTCACGAACGTGGTCGCGCCGATCGTCGCCGAGCTCGGCGGACCCACCGTGCGCATCAGTCGCCGCATGCTGCAGGAGCACATGACCCGTGCGGTGGACGTGCGGAACATGTCGATCAACAACACCTTCGCGGTCCGGACCCCGCCGGAGCTGCCCGACCTGGTGATGCTGGGCCGGGTGCTGGGCGGGATCATCGGGGTCTGCGCGCAATTGGACGCCGAGGGCCCGTTCGTGGGGCTGGTGCGGCAGTGGCTGCCCGGGTACGCCGTGGAGGGCGAGGCGGCCTAGCTCGTCGGGGGATGCGCGGCCGCGCCGGTCATCCCGCCATCATGGCGGCGGTGACCAGCGCGGTGATCACCGTGATGGCCATGACGACCAGGATCACCCGGGCGCCGCGGGTCGGTGGCTCGGCGGGCGGCTGATCGATACTCACATCATCTCCTCAGGGGAATCGGGGGTGCTGGAGGGTCATCGTATTCGGGCGGCTCCCAATACGTTTGGAGTCCGCGACGTTGGGGCATTATCTCGGCCGCTTCCCGGGCCACGCCGAGGAAACCGGGGTGGTCGATGACGAATCGTGCGACGCGCTCTACCTCGGGTCCGCTGATGACCCGCATGAGGGTGCGGGCGGTGCGGGGGAAGGCCCGCGTCAGCACGTGGGCCAGCCACGATTCCGGTCGCAGCGCCAGCAGCGCGCGATCGGATTCGGCGGCCGCCACGATCTTCTCGCCCGCGCGATCCGGATGCATGCCGATCAGGCTCATGCCCTTGACCACGATCTGCCGCGCGATGGCGACCTGTTCGGGGCTGAGGGTGGCCAGGGTCGCGGTGGCCGCCAGATTGGTGGCGATCAGGCCGGGGCACACCACGGTCACCCCGATGCGCTCGGAAGCCAGTTCGGTGCGCAGGGTTTCGCTGAAGTGCTTGATCCCGGCCGAGGTGAACGCGTAGGGGGTGCCCAGCCGGATCGGGGCGAAGGCGGCCATGGAGGAGATATTGACCAGGTGCCCGCCGCGACCGCGCTCGGCCATCTGCGCGCCGAAGAGCTTGCAGCCGTGCACGATCGCGGTCAGGTTGACCTCGGCGATGCGGTGCAGGTCCGCGGGGCGGATGTCGAAGAACGGTCCGCCGACCACGATTCCGGCATTGTTGACCACCACGTCGGGGACGCCGTGCGCGGCGGCGACGTACTCGGCGAAGGCTTCCAGGGCGAGCGGATCGCCCACGTCGAGGGCGTAGGGCACGGCCGCGCCGCCGGCCGAACGGATCAGCGCCACCGTGTCTTTGGCGGTCGCGTAATTGATGTCGGCGACCACGACTTCGGCGCCGCGGGCCGCCAGGGCCTTGGCGGTGCCGCGTCCTATGCCGCTGCCCGCGCCGGTCACCACGGCGATCTCGGGGTGCAGTGGTCTTGGTGAGTGAAATGGTCTCCGCATTCTGCTCCTCGGGTGGAGACAGTAGAGTATATGCTGTCTGGGACAGTGTGTGCCACCGGTGCTGGGGCCACGGCAGCGGAAAGGGGGAACCACCCATGACGGGCTTCGACAACGAGGTTGTCGTCATCACCGGCGCCGGGGCCGGAATCGGCCGTGCGGTGGCGCAGCGCTTCGCGCGCAAGAGAGCCGTGGTCATCGTCGCGGATCTCGATAAGGACCGGGCGGTCCAGACCGCCGAGAGCATCACCGAATTCGGCGGGGACGCCACGCCGTTCGCGGTGGACGTGGCCGACGCACCGGCCATGGAGAGCTTCGCCGAGGACGTGCACGCCGAATTCGGCATCCCTCGCGTCTTGGTCAACAATGCCGGATACACCACGGCCGGACCGTTTCTCGAGCACACCCTCGAGGACTGGGAGCGGCTGATGGGCGTCAACGTCTGGGGACTTGTGCACGGCTGCACGTACTTCGGGCGGCAGATGGTGGAATCCGGTCGCGGCGGCCGCATCATCAATGTCACCTCGGTGGCCGCCTACACCCCCATTCCGCTCAGCACCCCGTACTGCGCCACCATGGCCGCCGCGCAGATGCTCACCGAGGGACTGCGATTGGAGTTCGCCGGGACCGGGGTGGGCGTCACCGCCGTCTGCCCGGCCCTGGTGCACACCGGCCTCTACGAGGACGCCGACGCCGATGCCGAGGACACCGCGGCGGCCGCGCGCACGCTGAGCGTCTCCGCGCTCGCGCAGCGGTTCATCGCGCACGGTCCCGACAGCATCGCGCGCACCATCGTCCGGGTGGCGGCCCGCAATCCGGCCGTGGTGCCGACCCCCATCGAGGCCCGCGCGCTCTACCTCGCCACCCGGGTGTCGCCGGGCGGCGCGCGCCTCGCCGCGCGGATCTTCAAGCCGGACAGGCTCACCGGCCTGCGCGCCCGGGTCACCGGCCGCGGGGTGCTGACCAGCATGGACGACTACCTGGCCCGGAAACTCGAGCGCTTCGAGGAGCGGTAGAACGTTCGAGGGTCAGTAGCGGCCGAACAGGACGGCGGCATTGTGGCCGCCGAATCCGAACGAGTTGTTCATGGCGAATTCGACATCGGTGTGGCGCGGCTTGGTGTGCACCACGTCCAGATCGACCTCGGGGTCCTGGTTCTCCAGGTTCAGCGTCGGCGGAATCACCTGGTCGCGCAGCGTCAGCACGGAGATGATGGCCTCCAGCGCGCCGACCGCGCCCACCGAGTGCCCGAGCGCGGATTTGGGCGCGTACACCGAGGGGTGATTGCCGATGGCGGCGGCAATGCCCTTGGCCTCGGCCAGATCTCCGATGCTGGTGCCGGTGGCGTGGGCGTTGACGTGATCGACCTCGGCGGCCGCGACTCCGGCCGATTCCAATGCCCGACGCATGGCCCGCGCGCAGCCCAGGCCCTCCGGGTCGGGGGCGACCATGTGGTAGCCGTCGGCGGTGAGCCCGGCCCCGAGCAGCCGGGCCAGCGGCTTGGCTCCGCGCGCCAGCGCGTGCTCCTCGGATTCGACCAGCAGCAGCGCGGCCGCCTCGCCGAAGACGAATCCGTCGCGGTCGCGGTCGAAGGGCCGCGACGCGCGTTCGGGCTCGTCGAGCCGGGTGCTGAGGGCGCGCGCCATCGAGAATCCGGCGATGGCAACCGGATTGATGTAGCCCTCCACGCCCCCGGCCACCACCATGTCGGCCTCGCCGAGCACGATAGACCGCCAGGCGTGCACCAGCGCCTCGTTGCCGGACGCACACGCCGAGACCGGCGTCACCAGGCTGGCGCGCGCCCCGAGCTCCAGCCCGACCACGCCGGAGACGCCATTGGGCATGGACATCGGCACCGCGAACGGTGACACCTTGCGATACCCGTGATCGCGCATGGCGTCGTTGGCGTCGACGATGGTGTCCGCGCCGCCGAGCCCGGTGCCGATGCACACGCCGAGCCGATCCTTGTCGACCTCCGGACCGCCCGCGGTGGCCCAGAGACGTTTGCCCATCACATACGACATCTGCTGCACGTAACACATGCGGCGCTTCTTGATCCGGTCCAGCTCGTCGGTGGGATCCGCCGCGAGTTTGCCGCCGATGGTGACCGGCAGCGCGAGCCTGGTCAATTCCGGGTCGGTGAGGGTGGCGATGCCGCTGGCCCCCGCCAGCAGGCCCTGCCAGGTGCCTTCCGTATCGGGCGCGATCGACGTGGTCATCTCGACGGCGGTCACCACGACGGAGCGGAATCCGCCGTTGCGGGTGGAAAAATCTGCCAGGCTATTCACTTTTCGTATCCTTTTCCAGCAATCGGCAAGTCCTGCAGAACATTCGCGAGCTGCTGCGAGGCTAGCCCGAGAATCCCATTGCGGCAGTCCGACACTCAGATGCGCGCCGCCAAACCCTTGATGCCGATCGCCATAAAGGGCCGCACGAACGGCGCTGCCCAGCGCAGTGGCAGGAACGATCCGATGCGGGGGCTGAAGGCGATGGTCCAGGTCAGTGTGGTCGCGCCCGCGTGCTCGGCGAGCCGGTAATCCTGGGCGAACGCGTTGATCAGGAAGGGAATCGAAATTCTTGTACCCGTAACCGCGAGTCGCGTGTTCTGTGTCAGGGTGACGATCTTTTCCTCGCAGGCGAACAGCGTCCCGTCGAAGCTGCGCGAAGCGCCCTCGCGACGATAGTCATCTCGATACCGAATGCCGTTGACGAAGGGAATCCAGGAGAAGGTGCCATTGAGTTGCAGGGCATCCCAGACTTTGTGTGCCGGATAGGGGAATTCGCGCCGGGCGGTCACGGTGAAGGCGGCATCGGTGAGAAACCCGTCGAGTTGCGCGGCGGTCAGCGGGTTCACCGAGAAGCCGCCACCGGCGAGCACCCCCTTCGCCCAGCCGCGCAGAATCAGTGCGGCGATACCGGCTCCGATGCCGCCGAGCACGATGATCACTGCCGCGATAATGATGATGGTGAGCATTGCTGAGACCCCTTCCCCTAAATTGTCCCAGACAGAATACGTCAGTAGTCGTTGGACGTCTCCAGATGGACGTAGAGATCCGAGGAACGGTCGGTGCGGGTGAGCAGGATCCGCTGCGTCGGGGCGGAGTTGTCGAGCAACAGCTCCCGGGCCGCGCAGTCCAGTCCCGCCGGATGCCACTTCATCTGGTCGCAGGCCACCGGGTAGGGTCGGCGGGGAAATCCCCGGTAGGAGCCCGCCATCACCCGATCGTGCCCGTCGAATGCGGTGGCGGGGCCGGTGAACCGGCCGTCGAAGACCGAGTCGAAGCCGAAGTCCTCCCGGTCCCGGGTCAATATCACCAGGTGATAGTCGGCGGGCACGTCGATATCGAAGTCCCGCAACACACTCCGCGCTCGATCCTCGCCTAGCTGCCCGGTCCAGTGGCCGTAGAAGTTCTCCTTCAGGTACCACGGAATCGGCGTCAGCAGCAGCCCCACGACCAGGGCCAGCGCCCAGGTGCGCAGCGTCCGGGCGCGGTCGGGAGTGCGTGCGGCGTCCACGAACAGCAGTCCCGCGATGGCCAGCACCCCGAGCGCGCCCGCCAACGCCCCGAGCTCGGTCGGCAACGGATGTGGTTGCCGCACAATCCAGTCCGTGATCGCCGAAGTGGTGAACGACATCAGCCAAAACGCGACGAACCAGCCGACCGGTATGGCCTTCGTGGCCAGCTGCCAGAACGACTCCACAGGGCGCGGCCGCCGATCGTCACCATGCCTGCTCATCCACGTGAAGGCGCGCACCAGGATCAGCGCCGGAGCCAGAAACGTGCTCAGCGGCACGGCGATCCAGCCGAAGACGATGCCGGTCCCGACTTCCCGGACCGGCCGGGGAAACACCGGCAGGATCAACGCCGTCGGCACGATGAGACCCATCAGCGCGAGCGCGCCACCGGGGCACCCGGTGACCACCCATACCTCGAGCCCGAACGCCGTCACCAGGCACACGGCGAAAGTGACCGCGCTGTAAGGAATTCTCGACACCGGCTTCTCCGGCGCGACGCAGCTGTCCTCGGCCGTGTTCGTCACGGTCCCCCCGCTCCGCCGGTGACCCGACCGGCGTTTCCGAC
>NZ_JBSGBY010000044.1:0-23678 GCF_053601505.1 Nocardia sp. NPDC004722 | reverse complement strand
GGATGCCGGGCCATGCCCTCGCGCAGGCGGCGCTCGATCATATTGATCTCGCCGACCCGGTCGAGCTGGTCGCGGGAGAGGTTCAGCAGCACCACGACCGACGGGTTGAGCGCGTCGGCCACGTGCGGCAGATGCAGCTCGTCCACCTCGATGGCGGCCAGCGGCGCGGTGCGGTGCGCGGTGAGCGCGGCCACGATGCCCGCGTCCATGTTCGCGCCGTCGGCCTGGGTGGCGACCCGGCCGAGGGTCTGCAGCGCCGCCGTGGTCATGCGGGTGGTGGTGGACTTGCCGTTGGTGCCGGTGACCAACACCGTGCGTTTGCCCCGGCCCAGCTGCGCCATCAGCGACGGATCGATCTTCAGCGCGATCAGCCCGCCGATCATGGAGCCGTTGCCGCGCCCGGCCCGCCGGGAGGCCCACGACGCGGCCGTCGCCGCCCGCAACGCCAGCTGTCCACGCATCGAAATGTCTGCCACGCCGCGAGTTTATTGGGGAAGCTCAGCTCTTGTAGAGCAGGGCCTCGTACTGGTTGGTGTAGTAGTCCTCGAGCTGTTCGACGGATTCCGCGGTGCTCGGCTGCAACTCCTTGACCAGGCGAGCCTGTGTCGGGAAATCGAATTCGGCCCAGCGCTCCGGCTTCCACAGGTCGCTACGCAGCATGGCCTTGGCGCAGTGGAAGAAGATCTGCTCGATGGCGATCTCGATGGCCAGGATCGGGCGATGGCCCTTCACCACCATGTCGTCGAAATACGGTGCGTCGGCCAGCAGCCGGGCGCGACCGTTGACGCGCAGCGTCTCACCGCGGGTGGGGATCAGGAACAGCACGCCCACATGCGGATTGGACAGGATGTTGAGGTAGCCGTCGGCGCGGCGGTTGCCGGGACGCTCCGGAATCACGAGGGTGCGGTCGTCGAGCACCTTCACGAAACCGGCCGGATCGCCCTTGGGCGAGGCGTCGCAGTTGCCGTCGGCGTCGCTGGTGGACAGCACGATGAACGGGGAGTTGGCGATCCACTGTTTGTCGCGCGCGTGCAGCGCGACGCGCTCCTTGCTGACCGCCCGCGGGCCGGGCTCCCCCAAGAGTTCGCGCAGCTGGGCCGGGTCGCTGATCTCGCTCATGATTCGATTCAACGCGCCCGGCGCCCGTGCGCACCAGCGATTTTGCGCCGGTGTGAGGAATTCCCTAGGAGTCGAACATATTCGGCTGACCGGCCGCGTAGCGCGCCACGTCCAGCTGCCGGAACGGTTCGAGCACCTCGGTGCGGTAGAGCGTGAACAGTTTGCAGCGGGCGGCATCCGAACCGGTCACGTCCAGCAGCTTGTTCACGGCCGTGCGGGCCGCCTCGGACGCGCCCTCCATGGTGGCCAGGTCCACATTGGTGCGCACGTAATCGCCTGCGAGATACAGGTTCTGGAGGCTGTCGGAGTGCGATTCCGGGCGCAGCGCCCACGAGCCCGCGGTATTGATCAGCAGCGGGTCGGCATTGGTATTGCGCCGCTGCCCGGCATCCCAGGCGATCCCGGTGTCCAGGAACCAGGAGTGCAGGTCGTCATCGCGCAGCAGGTCGGTGCGATCGTTGAGGTGCGCCTTCAGCTGCGCCCATACCTCGCGCGCGATCTCGTCGTGGGTGCACTCCTTGGCCGTCTTGCCGTAGAGCATGCCGGGGGTGTTCCAGTCGGAGATGTCGACCGACAGGCAGTCCTGCACGGTGCCGTCGCCGAGCCCGGTCATCGGGGTGCGGTTCCAGAACTGGCCCTGCGAGATCGAGGTCAGCGACCACGGGGAATCCACGTAGGCGACGTGGCCGCGCGCGATATCGCTGGTCCGGCGCAGGAAGAACTGGATGCCGGTCATCCAGTCCACCGTCAGCTGGTTCATGCCCGCCAATTCCGGTCGCAGCGACAGGATTTCGGGTGTCCAGAGGGTGCGGGCCACCTCGACGGGCATGGCGCTGATGAAATGGTCGGCGGTGACCGTCTGGGCCGCCCCCGCCGAATCCACCACTCGCACACCGGAGATCCGCGCACCGTCCAGATCCAGACCGCGGACCTCGGCGTTGACGAAGGTGACGCCGAGATCCTTCAGCCGGTTGACCCACGGGTCGATCCAGGCTTCGTTGGTGGCCCCGTTCAAGAGCCGGTCCAGCGCACCGTCATTGCCGACCTCGAGCGGGTTGCCCAGGAACTGCTCGCCCATGGTGCCGATGGTCAGGGTGCTGGCCTTGTCCTCCCGCGCGGCCACCAGCAGCGTGGTGAGCGTGCGCGAGAGCAGCATGCGAAATTCGTTGGAGCGCTGGCCCGCTCCCACGTAGTCGCGCCACGAGACCTGATCCCAGTGGCCGTAGCGGCGGGCATCGCAGCTGGTGTTGAAGACGAGCAGCCGGTTCGCGAAGTAGGTGGCGTCGGCGGTGCCCATCCTGGTCGAGGTGGCGATGGCCGAGCCGACCGTCTCGCGGAAGTCGTCCGGGGTGGCCCAGGGCTTCCCGAACCGGCCCATCGGAATGATCGTGCTGTCCGCGTCCTTGCGCGCGAACCGCGCCTCGGCGGCCGCGACCAGGTTGTCCCACACACCATTGGCATTGCCCGCGAACGGGATTCGCCGCATGGTGTCGGGGATGTGGCGGTAGAAGCCGGGGAAGAAGCGGAAGCCGTGCTCGCCCCAGAGCTCGGGCCTGCCGTCCTTGCCGGTACCCGGCACCGCGATGCTGCGGGCCTTGCCGCCCAGTGCCCGTCGCTCGTAGACGGTCACGTCGAAGCCGCGTTCGGCCAGTTCGTGCGCCGCGGTGAGACCGGCGACACCACCGCCCAGCACGGCCACCCGACGTCCGGTGTCGGCCCGGGCGCTGGTGGGCCGGGCGGCCCCCGCCGCCACCGCGCCCATCGCTCCGGCCGCGACCGCTCCACGCAGCACAGTCCGCCGCGTGACGGACAAACGCTGTCCTGCCATACCCGTTACCTCCCACGCCTGGTCCGCATCCTAGGGAGCTGTCGCAGACAGATGGTCGGTTGGGGTGGAATTTCTCATGCCGAAGGCCCGGATTCTCGCCGGAATCCGGGCAAACGAGACGGTCGGCTAGACCTCGGCGAGATTCGGGTCGAATTCCATCCGGCGTGTCGGCTCGGCGGGTCGGATGGGTTCGACCGTTCGGACGGTTTCGGGGGCCCGCCGGCCCGCGGAGGTGGCGGTGAACGCCCCGGCGATGACGATCACGGCTCCGACCAGAGCCAGGGCCGACGGCGTCTCGTTCAGGAACGCCCACGAGGCGGCGATGCCCACCACCGGCACCGCGAGCGACAGCGGAGCCACCGTGCCCGCCGGGTAACGGCTCATCAGATACGTCCACAGGCCCGAACCAGCGATGGTGCCCAGCAGCACGATGTAGGCCAGTGCGGCGAGTGCGGGCAGACCGCTCGCCGAGAAGGACCCGACCAGATCGTTCCAGCCCGTGGTCGGCCCCTCCGTCAGCACGGACAGCGCGAACATCGGGATGGGCGGCACCACGGCCATCCACAGCGTCAGATGCAACGGGTTGAGATCCTCGGATTCCGCTGCGGCCAACCGTGATCCGATATTGCCGAAGGCCCAGCCCAGCCCGCCCGCCAAGGTGAGCAGCACCGGCAGCAGCGCGGCGTGATGCGAACGGTCCCAGCCGATCACCCCCATGCCCAGCACGGCCACCGCGATGCCCGCCAGCTGGATCCCGCGCAGCCGCTCGCGCAGCAACACCGCTCCGAGCAGCACCGTGAACGGTGCGGAGGACTGCAGCACCAGCGAGGACAACCCGGTCGGCATCCCGGCCCGCATGGCCGTGAACAGGAACGCGAACTGCAGAATCCCGAACCCGAGCCCGTAGAGCAGCAGCCACTTCACCGGCACCTTCGGCCGCGGCACGAAGATCAGCACCGGAATCGCGATCACCGCGAACCGCAGCCCCGCGAAGAAGAACGGCGGGAAGTGCTCCAGCCCGATGTGGATGGCCAAGAAGTTCAGCCCCCACAACACCACCACGGCGAGGCCGAACAGTCGATCACGATTGGTCATGCCGAAATTCTTGCGTCGGCTAATAGGTAAGCACAATCGAATAATTCTGCAACAACTATGTAGTACAACTTAACTGTGCTTCAGCCAGACACACCCAGCTCCATCCCGCCCCCGCGCCGCATCACCCGCGACACCCCGGGACCCGCACCGGCCCAGCCGACCCCGACCGACGGTCCGCTGATGTCGATCGAACGGCTGCGAGTCCTGCGCGAACTGGCCGATCGCGGGACGGTAGCGGCTGTGGCCGAGGCGCTCTCGATGACGCCGTCCGCTGTGTCACAGCAACTCAAGGTGCTGGCCCGGGAGGCCGGGGTGGCGTTGCTGGAACCGGATGGCCGCCGCGTGCGGCTGACCGATGCCGGGCGGGCGTTGGTGGTGCGGGCCGACGAAGTCCTGGAAGCCATGGAACGGGCGGTCACGGAGATGGCCGAATATCGCGGGTCGCCGCGGGGGCAGGTGCGGGTGGCACTGTTCCCGTCGGGGGCGACGCTGCTGCTGCCGCGGGTGCTCGCGGAGCTGGCGGGCAGCGGCGTGGAGGTGGTGGCCGCCGACGAGGACGTGGTGCCGGGCGAGGTGCCGCGGTTGCTGGCCGATTACGACGTGGTGCTGACGCACCGGGACGAGCGCGCGCCCGCGCTCGGCGGGCCGCGCGTGGACACCCGGGTGCTGATGCGCGAACCGATCGATGTGGTGGTCGCCCCGGATCACCGGCTGGCCAAGCAGGGCGCGGTGGTGCCCGCCGAGCTCGCCGACGAAACCTGGATCAGCGTCCGCACCGGCTTCCCGGTCGACGACGTGCTGCGGTCGATCGCGACCGTGACCGGCGTCCAGCCCCGAATCGCACAGCGGCTCAACGAGTTCGCCGTCATCGAGTCCCTGGTCGCCACCGGCTACGCGGTCGCCCTCATGCCCCGCTACGCGGTCCGCCACCCGGACCTGGTCATGCTCCGCCTGGCCGGGGCCCGCGCCGCCCGGGTCTACGATCTGGCCACCCGGCCCCACGCCCACAAGCGCCCCGCCGTGGCTATGGTCATCGCCGCCTTTCAGGCGGCGGCCCGCCGCGCGACGAATAGTTGAACACCCGCATCAGCTGTTGACTTGGAGTGCACTCCAAGTTCTAGCGTGGGCGCTATGAGCATTCGACTCGGGTATCAGATGCCGAACTTCAGCTACGGGGTCGCGCCGCGGGACTTGTTCCCGGCGGTGGTGGCGCAGGCGCGCGAGGCCGAAGCGGCGGGCTTCGACGCGGCCTTCGTGATGGACCACTTCTATCAGCTGCCGTTGCTGGGCGCGCCCGAGGAGCCGATGCTCGAGGCGTACACCGCACTGTCCGGGCTGGCCGCCTCGACCGAGCGAATCCAGTTGTCCGCCTTGGTCACCGGCAACACCTACCGCAACCCGGCGCTCACCGCGAAGACCGTCACCACACTGGACGTGGTGAGCCGGGGTCGCGCGGTGCTGGGCATCGGCGCGGGCTGGTTCGAGCTCGAGCACCAGGCCTACGGCTACGACTTCGGCACCTTCACCGAGCGTTTCGAGAAGCTGGAGGAGGCGCTCGAGATCATCACCCCGATGCTGCGCGGGCAGCACTCCACCTTCGACGGCAAGTGGTACCGCACCCAGGACGCCATGAACGAGCCGCGAGTCCGCGACGACCTGCCGATCCTGCTCGGCGGCGGCGGTGAGAAGAAGACCTTCGGGCTGGCGGCGCGCTTCGCCGACCACCTCAACATCATCTGCAATGCCTCCGAGCTGCCGCGCAAACTCGAGGCCCTGCACGCCCGGCTGGACGAGGTCGGCCGCGACCCGAAGACCCTGGAGACCAGCTTCCTGGCCTTCGTCATCGTCGACGAGGACGGCGATCGCGCCCGCAAGACCCAGGCCGACATGCTGGCCGGCCTCGGCATCACCGACCTGTCGCCCGAGGCGCTGCGCAATACGCCCGCCGATCGGCAGTTCGTCGGCACGCCGGACCAGGTCGCCGAGCAGATCCAGGCCCGGGTGCTCGATCAGGGCATCGACGGCATCATCGTCAATATGGTCACCAACGGCCACGAGGCGGGCGCGGTCGAGCTCGCCGGTCGCGCGCTGGCCCCGCTGGTCAAGGGCTGAGCAGAACCCAGAAAAGCCCCGCGGTTCCATTGAACCGCGGGGCTTTTCGGTGTTCGGTCAGCCCTGCGGCTGGAAACCACCCTGCTGCGGCGGGTAACCACCACCCTGCGGGGGCGGCTGCTGCTGCGGGTAGCCCTGCGGCGGGAATCCTTGCGCGGCAGCGTGATAGCCGAAGTCGTCGGCCACCATGGCGGCCAGCTCCAGCAGCGCGCGCCGGGTCGGCTTGCCGACCAGTTCCAGGTCGATCTCCGCGCCCTCGGCCAGGTGATCGTCGAACGGCACCACCTGCACCGCGCGGGTCCGATCGAGGAACAGCTTGCGCAGCTGATCCAGGTCCACCGTGGAGGAACCCTTGCGGGAAGCGTTGACCACCACCACGGTTCGCTCCACCAGCTTGTGGTAGCCGTGGTGGTCGAGCCAGTCCAGCGTCGCCGAGGCGCTGCGCGCGCCGTCGATGGCCGGGGAGGTGACCAGCACCAGCGAGCTCGCCATATCCAGCACGCCGGACATGGCCGAGTGCATCAGGCCGGTGCCGCAGTCGGTGAGGATGATGTTGTAGAACTGCTGCAGGATGCCGATGGCCTTGCGGTAGTCGGCCTCCGAGAACGCCTCGGAAACCGCCGGATCCTGTTCGGAGGCAAGCACTTCCAGTCGACTCGGGGCCTGCGAGGTATGCGCTCGCACATCCGAGTACCGGCTGATGTGCCCGTCCTCCAACAGGTTTCGCACTGTGGAGCGGGTCTGCCGGGGCACGCGGTGCGCCAGCGTCCCGAGGTCCGGATTGGCGTCGATGGCGATCACCCGGTCACCGCGCAGCGAGGCGAAGGTGGAGCCGAGTCCGACCGTGGTGGTGGTCTTTCCGACGCCGCCCTTGAGCGACAGGATGGCGATCCGATAGTCCCCGCGCACCGGCTGGTTGACCCGGTCCACCAGCTGCCGGTACACCACATCCGCGGCCGACTCGCCCGGATTGATGGAACCGCCGGACGCCTTGTGCACGGCGCGGCGCCACCCGCTGCGCGGCGCCCGCTTGGCCCGCTTCAACAGGTTCAGGTCATTGACCGAATGCCCCGGCGGCATCTGCTGCTGGCCGTAGCCCGGCTGCTGCCCGAATCCGCCCTGCTGCTGCGGAAAACCCTGCTGCTGCGGCGGATTCCAGCCGGGCTGGAACCCGACCTGGGGCTGCGGCTGGGACTGCTGCTGCGGCGGCGCGGCCGGGGGCGGCGACCAGCTGTAGATCGGCCCGCCCGGCTGATCATTGGCGGGCGCGAACTGCCCCGGCTGCCCGGGGCCGCCGAAATGTCCCGGCTCCATGGGGTTCTGGCCCTCGACCGGCGCGCCGTTCTCGGCGAACACCCGCCGCACCATACCGTCGCTGCCGATCTCCTGACGGATCTCGCCGTAGGGGGTCTGATCCACCACCTCACCCAGCGGCGCACCGGGAGGCGGAAAGCCGTTCGGCGCACCGGGATTCGGCGGCGGCGCGAACTGCCCGGCGTCCGGCGGCGGAAAACCGCCGGGCCCCTGGAAGCCCGGCGGACCGTACGGTCCGGGACCGCCCTGGGCGAAGGGATTGAAACCTTCCGGCCCGCCCGGACCCGAGAACGGGCCACCGGGAGCGGCGAACGGGTTCTGACCCGGGCCGGGGCCACCGGCCAAATGCACGGTCTGGTCCATCGAATCCGGTACCGGCGGGAAGAATCCGGCCGCCTGGTCCTCGGTCTCGTTCGCGCCCTTGACCTCGGCATGCCCGTCCGCCTGCGCCTCGTTCTGCTCGGCCTCGACGTCGGCCACCTTGACGGGGTCGTCGGCGTCCCCCGCGCCCTTGACAGGCTTCGAGGTCGAATTCTGATCGTTCGTAGTCACGTGTCCCCCATCTGCTCGACAGCTCGAACAGAGAGCTCGGCGGCGCTATTGCGTCCCAACGCTAGCATTCTCGAGCCCTCCGGACGCGGTGAGCCCGCCTCGACAACGTCGAGACGGGCTCTCCTACCTGCGGTTTCACTCAGGCCTTGCGGGCCGCGCGGTTGACCGCGGAGACCACCGCGCGCAGCGAGGCGGTGGTGATCGAGGTGGCGATGCCGACACCCCACGTCACCTGGTCGCCGATGGCGACCTCCACGTACGCGGCGGCCTGGGCGTCGTCACCCGAGGACATGGCGTGCTCGCTGTAGTCCAGCACCCGCACGTCGTAGTCGATGGTCGCCAGCGCGTCGACGAAGGCGGCCAGCGGGCCGTTGCCCTCACCGGAGATGGCCTGCTCGACACCGTTCACCTTGACCACGGCCTCGATGTGGTCGACGCCGCCGTCGGTCTCCGAGGCGGTGACCTTCTGGCGCATGCGCTCCAGCGGCAGGATCGGGGTCAGGTACTCCTCCGAGAAGACGTCCCACATCTCCTTCGGGGTGACCTCGCCGCCCTCGCCGTCGGTGATCTTCTGCACGGCCTGCGAGAACTCGATCTGCAGGCGGCGCGGCAGCACCAGCCCGTGATCGGTCTTCATGATGTAGGCGACGCCGCCCTTGCCGGACTGCGAATTCACCCGGATCACAGCCTCGTACGTGCGGCCGACGTCCTTCGGGTCGATGGGCAGGTACGGGACCTCCCACACGATGTCGTCGACATCCGCGCCCTGCGCGTCGGCGGCGGCCTTCATGGCGTCCAGGCCCTTGTTGATGGCGTCCTGGTGCGAACCGGAGAACGCCGTGTAGACCAGGTCGCCGCCGTAGGGGTGGCGCTCGGCGACGGGCAGCTGGTTGCAGTACTCGACCGTGCGGCGGATCTCGTCGATGTTGGAGAAGTCGATCTGCGGGTCGATGCCGCGGGAGAACATGTTCATGCCCAGCGTGACCAGGCAGACGTTGCCGGTGCGCTCGCCATTGCCGAACAGGCAGCCCTCGATGCGGTCGGCGCCGGCCTGGTAGCCCAGTTCCGCGGCGGCCACGGCGGTGCCGCGGTCGTTGTGCGGGTGCAGCGACAGCACGATGGAGTCGCGCCGGGCCAGGTTGCGGTGCATCCACTCGATGGAGTCGGCATAGACGTTGGGCGTCGCCATCTCCACGGTCGCGGGCAGGTTGATGATCAGCGGCTTCTGCGGCGTGGGCTGGATGATCTCCGAGACCGCGTCGCACACCTCACGGGCGTAGTCCAGCTCGGTGCCGGTGTAGGACTCCGGGCTGTACTCGTAGCGCCAGTTGGTGTCCGGGTAGCGCTTCTCGACCTCCAGGCACAGCGTGGCCGCGTCGGTGGCGATCTTCTTGACGGCGTCGCGGTCGGCGCGGAACACCACGCGGCGCTGCAGGATCGAGGTCGAGTTGTAGAAGTGCACGATCACATTGCTCGCGCCGGCGCAGGCCTCGAAGGTGCGCTCGATCAGCTCGGGCCGCGACTGGGTCAGCACCTGGATGGTGACGTCGTGCGGAATCGCGCCGTCCTCGATGATCTCGCGGACGAAGTCGAAGTCGGTCTGCGAGGCGGACGGGAAGCCGACCTCGATCTCCTTGTAGCCCATGCGCACCAGCAGGTCGAACATGCGACGCTTGCGGGCGGGGCTCATCGGGTCGATCAGCGCCTGGTTGCCGTCGCGCAGGTCCACGGCACACCAGCCGGGCGCGACATCGATGATCTTGTCCGGCCAGGTGCGGTCGGGCACGGAGACCGGCTCTACCTCTTCGGCGAACGGGCGGTACCGGAACACCGGCATCGAGGAGTTCTTCTGCGCGTTCCAGGCTGGCTGGTCGGCGGGCGCGGGCTTGGACGGCGCGGTGATGGTGCGCGTACCGGATACGAAAGCGTCAGCGGGTGACATGGCGATTTATCTCCGAGGGTGTGGCTGGATCCCAGGTGTGGGGTAGACCGGCGCGGCAAATCCCCGCGACGGGAGCCGGTCCTGATCAGAACCCGTCGCGGCGGCCGAGGAGAAGAGCCCGCTGCATGATGATCGAGAGTTTACAGGGCCGAAATAGCAGCCCGGAAGGTGGGGAGGCGGGAGCCACATTCAGAGTGTGTCACCCATGCCCGGCCGACGCGCAGAGTTCGTGAATGAAGCGCATTTTGTCCAGAACCGGGGGCGCCAGCACGAAGGGATACGAATCCCGGTGGCCCATGGCGCGATTCATCATATTGAGAGCCCAGGCCAGGGGGAGCCACAGCTCGATGAGGCGATCGAAGGCGGCGTCGCCGATGGGCGGGCGCTCCAGAGTGGCACCGGCGGGGGCGAATCCGAAGGCGGCCGCGGTGTCGAGGGTGTCGCGCATGTGCAGGTAGTGGGCGAAGGTTTCGGCCCAGTCCTCGGCGGGGTGCATGGTGGCGTAGGAGGAGACGTGGGTGTTCTCCCAGCCGGGCGGCGCGCCCTCGGCGTAGTGGCGGTCCAGGGCCTGCTGGTAGTCGGCGGCGGGGTCGCCGAACAGGGCGCGGAAACGGTCCAGGTCGGTGACGAGGACCTCGAAGTAGTAGTGGCCGATCTCGTGGCGGAAGTGGCCGAGCAGGGTGCGGTAGGGCTCGTCCATCTCCAGGCGCAGGCGTTCGCGGTGCAGGTCGTCGCCCTCGGCGAGGTCGAGGGTGATGACGCCGTCGGCGTGGCCGGTGATGACCGGGTCCTCGGCGCTGGAGAGCAGATCGAAGGCGAGCCCGGTCAGGGGCAGGCCCAGTTCGGTGAGTTCGAGGACCAGGCGGCGTTTGGCGGCCTCGGCCTCGCCGAAGGCGGTGAGCCACTTGCCTTCCGGGGCGGCCGGGCGGCGACGGGTGAGACGGCAGGATTCGCACAGGCCGGGTTCGGCGCCGTCGGGTGGCGCGGGGACCAGCCAGTTGCACTGCGCCAGGTACTGATTCGCGCACATGGCCTGCTTATCCGGTTCGACGAGCAGCAGGGCCCGCGCGTCGAGGTCGAAGCCGAGCGCGCCGCCGCAGCTCAGGCAGACGGTGTTCTCGAAGGTCAGCCGCTGACCGCAGCGAGGGCAGGCGAAATCGCGCATGGGTCACTCCTCCACCGGGGCGACGTCCACGGACACCGTGATGGTGGATTCCTTGGCGTCGGTGTAGATGATGCCGCGCAGCGGCGGGACGTCGGCGTAGTCGCGGCCCCAGCCGACGGTGACGTAGCGGTCGTCGACGAACTGATTGTTGGTGGGGTCGAACCCGATCCAGTGGCCCGGGTCGGCGGCGGTGCCGCCGCCGGGGAGCCAGACGGCAGCCCAGGCGTGGGTGGCGTCCGCGCCGACCATGCGTTCCTTGCCGGGCGGCGGGTCGGTGGCGAGGTAGCCGGAGACGTAGCGGGCGGCCAGGCCGTGCGAGCGCAGGCAGGCCAGAGCGAGGCGGGCGAAGTCCTGGCAGACGCCGCGGCGTTCGGCGAACACGTCGGCGACGCGGGTGCTGACGGTGGTGGACCCGGATTCGTAGGTGAAGTCGGTGTTGATGCGCGCGGTCAGTTCCTTGACCGCGTCGAGCAGGGGGCGGCCGGGGGTGAAGGTCTCCGCCGCGTACTCGACGACCTCGGGGATGATCTCCGGTGGTGTCAGGTCCAGGGTGAATTCGACTGCGAGCGGGCCGTTCCGGCTGGTGGGGCGCGCTTGTTCCCAGGCGGGCTGGTCGTCGGGGGCGGCCGGGGGCGTGATCTCGACGAGGGATTCGCCGGTCACCTCGAGGCGACGGTGTTCGGCGGTGACATGGAAGTAGAAGGTGGTGTTGCCGTACACGTCGGTGCCGACCGAGCGGTCCGAAGGGACCGGGTCGACGTGGATGTCGTGCGAGAGCAGACGCTGGCCCGGGAACTCGCGCGGCGTGAGATACGCCCGGCCGTACGAGCTGTTGACCACGTCCGAATACACGTAGACGGTGCGGTGCAGCACCCGGAGCCGCCGCATGAGCTATCCCACCACCCTGGTGGAGCCCCACAGCGGCTGGATGTCACGCGGCACCGCGAGGCGGGTGGCCTCGAAGGATTCCGAGAGCTTGCGCAGCCGCAAGTGCACGCCGTCGAGCAGATCGGCCAGGTCGGTGCGGTGACCAGCCGCGTCGGTGGCCTCCAGGTCGGCCGGGTCGACGCGGCGCAGCATGCGCTGGGCGTCGGCCAGGAGCCGTTGCGGCCGTGAGGATCCCGAGGCTCCGGGCAGGGCCAGGAAGTCGTTCTCCAGACGGTCCAGCTGATAGGCCAGTGAGCGCGGATTGTGCTCGTCGAACAGCAGCAGCCCGGCCACCGCGGCGATGCGGACCGAATCCCGGTGGCGGCGGCGATAACTCACCGCGGAGACGGTGGCGGCCAGCACGGCGTCGGTCACCACCCGGCCGACCTCGGGCGGGTAGGTGTCGGTGAGGGCCGAGGTGAGCAGGGCCGAGAGCGCCAGCGCGCGTTCGAGGCGGCGGCCGATATCCATGACGTGCCAGCCGGTGTCGCGCACCGTGGACTCGGCGTCGATACCGGTGAGCGCCAGCAGCCCCGACAGCGACTTGGAGTGCACGGCCGACAGGGCCGCCCCGCGATCGCCGCGCCCGCCGCGGTATTCGGCCAGGGCACGGTCGATGGCTCCCAGCACCATCCAGGTGTCGGGTGAGAGCTGATCGCGCACCGCGCGTGCGACTTTGGCGTAGCGCTCCACGGAATAGGCGACGGAACCGGCGAGTTCGCGGTCCACGGTCAGTGCGACCAGGTAGTCGTGGTCGCGGCGGGACGCGCCGGGCAGGGCGATCGGGACGGTCGGCTCGTCGGAGTACTCGCGGCGACGCGTGGACTGCGATGGGGACTGCGATTGCGATTGGGACTGTGATTGGGACTGCGATTGGTTCTGCGCCTGACGTCGCCGGGTGCGTCGCCGCTCCGCCGATTCCCGTTGCGCCACACTCTTCTTCGGCTCGGGCAGGGGCGCGCCCGTCATGCGGCCCAGGGCGGCCATGAGGATCGGCATGGCCTCCGCGCCCTCCATCCACGGCCGGTACCGGTAGTCCTGATGCCGGTCGTGGATGGCGCTGAGCAGCCGCACCGTCACCTCGGCGCGCTCACCGTAGCGGCCCAGCCAGAATAGGTCGTTGAGCACGCGCGGCGAACTGACCACGTCCACGGGGGTGAGCGCGGCGGCGCGACGCTCCCGGTCCTCGGGCGCCTCGACCGCGGGCACGGCCGGGACGGTGGCGGGCACGGCCCGCACCCAGACGTCCTTGGCGGCGGCCTCCCCGATCATGCCGTCGGGTCCGCCGCGCTGATGCAGTTGCCCCAAACCGCCCTGCATGACCCGGTAGCCGACGCGACCGGCCAGCGAGAACAGCCGGACCGCGACGGGCGCGGCCGCCAGTCCCCCGGCGGCGTCCACGGCCGGGGCGACCGAGAATCGGGCCGGGTCCTGGCCGACCCACTTCCAGCCCTCGGCCTCGATGCGGGCCCGCCACTGCGCGCGCTGCACGGCGGTGAGCAGTGGCCCGAAGACGGTGGTGTCGTCGACCGCGGAACGCAGGACCAGCCGGTGCAGGTTGGCGCTCAGATGGGAGCGTTCGGAATCGTCCCCACCCCAATAGGATTCGATGCCCGGCAAGCTGAGCTCCTGGTCCAGCAGCCGCCGCGACAGCCGCGGCAGGAACGCGGCCAGGGCGGGATTCTCCAGCAGCCCGCTGCCCAGCGTGTTGACCACCGTGACCGCGCCGCGCCGCAGCACCTCCACCAGCCCGACCACGCCCAGCCGCGAATCCGGCCGCAGGTCCAGCGGATCGGAGAATTCGGCGTCCACTCGGCGCAGCACCACGTCCACCCGTTTCAGGGTGCCCAGCGAGCGCATCCACAAGTGCCCGTCCCGCACCACCAGGTCGGCGCTCTCGACCAGCGGGAAACCCAGTACCGAGGCCAGATACGCCTGGTCGAAGGCGGTTTCGGAGTGCACGCCCGGGCTCAGCACCACCACCACCGGCTCCTCGTCGGCGGCCTGCGGGGCGGCCTCGATGAGCATCAGGCGCATGGCCCGCACGAACGGGGTGAGCGGACGCGGGCTGGCCAGTTCGAAGGCCTCGGGAATGGCGGCGGAGACCACGCGGCGGTCGGCGAGCGCGTAGCCCGCGCCGGAGGGGGCCTGCGCCCAGTCGGCGAGCACCCGGAAACCGCCGTCGCTCCAGCGGCTCACATCGCAGGCGTGCAGGAACAGCTGGTGGCGACCCGGCAGCGAGATACCGTGTGCCGCACGCACATACCCGCGATGGCCGAACACCAACTGCGGCGGCAGCAGGCCCTCCACGAGGGTGCGGCGCGGGCCGTAGATGTCGGTGAGCAGCGCGTCCAGCAGCCGGGAGCGTTGCACCACACCGGATTCCAGCGCGGCCCAGTCGGTGTCGGACAGCAGCAGCGGGATCGGATCCAGCCGCCACGGCGACGGGTTGGCGGGCTCCGCGTCGGCGGTCAGTTCGGTGTAGGTGATGCCGTCGTCCTCGATGAGGCGGCGGACCCGGTCGTCGATGCGGTGCAGGCCGGCGCGGCCCTGGTAGAGGAAGTCGGCGGACAGGTCGGCCCACATGGCGCGCAGGCGGCCGTCACGATCGACGAGTTCGTCGTAGTAGCCGCCGGTCGGGATGCCGCAGGCGTCCCGCGCACCGGTGTCCGCCGCGGCGGCACGGTAATTCGCGAATTCACCGAGCACTTCACGACGTGCGTCCCCGGGCGGCACCGCGTCGAGCACTGTCACCGCTACCACTTCCCCGGGTATGCCTATCGATCGCCGACGATGCCCCACACGGTCCGCGCCCTGCGCAGATCGAGTATCCCGGGTGCACCGATGTCTGTCGCCTGTATAGCCATTTTGGCACGCAAATCCGCGATATCCACCGGGCCCGGGGTATGGCCGGTGGATTCGAAGCGACGATTGCGCCGCGATTGCGCCACTACCGAATTCACCGGTGGCCCGGCGTAGAACATGCCGCCGGGATGGCTCACGTGATAGGTGCAGCCGCCGCGCGACAGCCCGGTCTCGAGCTCGATCACATCGAAGACCAGGGGCGCGTCGACGGTGATCGTCGGATGCAGGGATTCCGGCGGCTGCCAGGCCCGGTAGCGCACGCCCGCCACCTGCACGTCCGCCCGGCCCGCCGCCACCAGCGGCAGCGGAAAACCGTTGCAGGTCACCACGTAGCGGTCCCGGTCGGCGCCGGTCACCCGGACCTGGAGGCGCTCCACCGAGGAGTCGACGTAGCGGGCGGTCCCGGCGGCGGTGGTCTGCTCGCCGAGGGTGTTCCACGGTTCGATCGCCCCGCGCAGTTCGATTTCCATATCACCGAGTACCACCGTGCCGAAGCGCGGAAAACGGAACTCGGAGAACGGATCCAGCCAGCTGGTATCGAATTCGATGCCGTGCGCCCGCAGGTCCGCCGCGACCTCGGCGATATCGGCCTGCAGGAAATGCGGCAGCAGATATCGGCCGTGCAGATTCGCGCCGTGCCGAATGAGCGGCGCGGTGTACGGGTGCTCCCAGAAGCGCAGCACCAGCGCGCGCACCAGCAGCGACTGCACCATGGCCATGCGGAAGTGCGGCGGCATCTCGAACCCGCGCAACTCGACCAGGCCCAGGCGGCCGCGCACCGAGTCGGGACTGAAGAGCTTGTCGATGCAGAACTCGGCGCGATGGGTATTGCCGGTGAGATCGGTGAGCAGATGACGCAGGGCTCGATCCACTGCCCAGGGCGGGGCGACGGGTTCGTCCGGATCGGCGGCCCGGCCGAGGCTGGCGATCTCGGCGAAGGCGATCTCCAACTCGTACAGGGCGTCTTCGCGTCCCTCGTCGACGCGCGGAGCCTGCGACGTCGGGCCCACGAAGCGACCGGAGAACAGATACGACAGCGCCGGATGCCGCTGCCAGTAGGTCAGCATCGAGACCAGCAGATCCGGCCGTCGCAGCAGCGGTGAACGCGCCGGGGTCGCGCCGCCCAGCGTGATGTGATTGCCGCCGCCGGTGCCCCGGTCGGTGCCGTCCACATCGAAGGACTCGGTGCTCAACCGGGCCAGTCGAGCCTGCTCGTAGAGGGTGTCCAGCAGCTCCGACTGCTCAGCGAAACCCGTGGTGGGCTGGACGTTCACCTCGATCACGCCCGGATCGGGGGCGACGGACAGGCTGTGCAGCCTGCCGTCGGCGGGCGGCGGATAGCCCTCCAGCACGACGGGCCGCCCGAGGGCGACCACCGCCTCCTCGACCCGGCGCACCAGATCGCAGTAGGCGCCGAATTCTCCGATGGGCGGCAGGAATACGAACAGACGGCCGTCGCGCACCTCGGCCACCACGGCGGTGATCGGGGCGCGCTCGGCGGACTCCACCACCGCGGGCGGTTCGTCCGCGCTCAGCGGCCGGCGCGGCGCGAACGGGTCCGCCTCCGGGCGCGGTGGCGGCGCGTTCCAGGTGATCGATCCCAGCGGCAAGCGCAATCCCGCCGGAGAATCACCCTCCGTCAACATGATTCGACCCCGGCGCAGTCGCCAATCCGCGCTCGCCCAGCCGGCCTCGTCGTCGCGGCGGTACAGCGACAGCACGTAGGCGGCGGGCTCGTCGACCGGACTGTCCAACCGCGCCAGCAGATTCCGGCGCGCCGACAGCGAATCCCCGCCGACAGCGAGATCATCCTCCGGCCGGACCGGTTCGCCGTGCGGCACAGCGGCTTTGGCGGCCATCCGCAGCAACGGATCCTCGTACACCGGCCGAACCTGTTCCTCCGGAAGACCCAGACCGGCTGCGATATGGGCGATTACCGCGCGTGCGGCCCGCGCGTCCATACCTTGCGGCGGATCCGTCACCGGGGTCACCGACCCGGACACGGCGGACCTCGCCCCGCCACCACCCGCCATCGCACCGCGCAGCATTACGCCGTCGTCGGTACCAGGCGGGGTCGCCCCACCGTCCCCATTGCCCGCACCACGCGGTGCCAGACCGTCGCCCGCACCGCGCGGTCCTGTCCGATTGCCCGCGCCGCGGATCGATGGGCCATCGATGCGGCGGCCCTGAACTCCGTTCTCGCGCCACCGCGTGCTGCCATTACCTTGCGTCGCAGCGTCGTCCGCCGCTATCCCGTCGGCCGCGGTGGTGTCGGTCGCCAGGCCGTCCGCGGGATCGGCGGCCGGGTCGGGGTCGGTCGACCACGGGTGGGTCAGCAGTTCCGGGTGCCGCCACAACGGTTCGCCGTCGTCGCGCCACAGCATCGCGATCTCCCAGCGCGGCAAGGGTTCTCCCGGATACCACTTGCCCTGCCGGTATTGCACCAGACCGTTCGGCGCGTAGATGCGACGCAGGCGTTCGGCCAGGTCGGCGGCGCGTTCGCGCTTGTGCGGGCCGTCGGCCTCGGTGGTCCACTCCGGGCCGGTCTGATCGTCGAGGGAGACGAAGGTGGGCTCACCGCCGACGGTCAGTTCGATCCCGGCCGCCTCGGTGCGGGCGTCCACCGCCGCGCCCACCGCGCGGATCCGCTCCCACTGGGAATGGGTGTAGGGCAGCGTGACTCGCGGATCCTCGTGGATGCGGCGCACCGTATTGGAGAAGTCGAGGGTGGAGATGACCGGGTCGGTGGATCCGGTGATCGCGGCCGAGGACACCGGATGCGGGGTGGCGGCCAGCGGGATGTGGCCCTCACCGGCGAACAGGCCCGAGGTGGGGTCCAGGCCCACCCAGCCCGCGCCGGGCAGGTACACCTCGGTCCAGGCGTGCAGGTCGGTGAAGTCGGCGGGCGGACCGGACGGCCCGTCCAGTGACGGCACGTCCTGGGCCAATTGGATGAGGTAGCCGGAGACGAAGCGCGCGGCCAGCCCGAATTCCCGCAGGATGGACACCAGCAGCCAGGCCGAATCCCGGCACGATCCCAGGGCGGTGCGCAGCGTGTGGTCGGGCGTCTGCACGCCCGGTTCCATGCGGATGGTGTAGGCGACGTCCTGGCGCAGCGCCTGATTCACCGCGATCAGGAATTCGATGGTGCGCGGCCGATCGTCAGGGGTGTGGCGGCGCACCCAGTCGAGCACCAATTCGCCTGGGCCGGAACCGTCTTCGCCCTCGTCCACCGGACGCAGGTACGGCTCCAGATCGGCGAGCAGTTGCAGCGAGTAGCCGAACGGGAAGTGCTCGGCCTGCTCCTCGACGAAGAAGTCGAACGGATTGATGGCGTCCATATCGGCGATCAAGCCGACCGTGATGGACAGTTCCGGCGTGGGCTCGTGGAAGATCAAGCGCGCCAGGAAGTTCCCGAACGCGTCCTGCTGCCAGTTCACCCAGTGGTTCCCCGGGCTCACCCGCAGCGAGTACGCCTCGATGGTGGTGCGCGTGTGCGGGGCGGGGCGTAGCCGGACCACGTGCGGATGGACGCGCACGGGATGGTCGAAGGAATAGGTGGTGCGATGCTCGAGGGAAACCTTGATCCCCATCTCTCCAGTTCACCACGACGAGGGCCTGCCACGCGGGCGTTTTTCCGACAGATCGGACGACACGCGGTGAGCTCCCACAGTTGTCGCACGGGGGTGATATCACCGTAACGACGCGTGAAGGAGGCAGCGGTGCAACCGAATGGATGCGCTCTGTGTGAATCGGCCCTCGATCACTGCCACGGGAGTTTGATCGTGCACGCCGCGGGCTCGGTGGAATGCACCGAATCCGAGTGTTTCGACACCGCCCGGGCCCGGCACCTGTTCGTGGCCGATTGCTCGGATGTGGCGGGCGGTTGTGACTGCGCCGCACCGGAGCTACGGACCGGTCGGCTGGACCGGACCGGCTAACCACTAGCCTGGCCGGGTGAGCTACGACCTGGTTCTGCTGCCCTCCGGTGCCGCCGCGTCCCCCGACGGGGTGGACGACTATCTGACCGCGCAGGAAGGCCGACCGGCCGACGCGGGCGTCGCCGAGATCGCGGCCGAGCTGGACAAGCGCAATGCGGAGCTGTCGGAGATCGACAGTTTCCTGGGCGCACCGGCGGCCGACGGCGTGCTGGGCGCGGCGCTGTTCGTGTCCACGCCCTACGACGCCATCGGGCACACCCGCGGCCTGCTGTTCGAGCTGGGCACGCCGCGCGGCTACGCGGTGTGGGATCCGCAGCTGGCCTGGCTCAGCGATCCGGCGGAGTCGGTGACCGCGGCCGTCACCCATGGCGGCGCGGGGGAATTTCCGTACCTGACAAGGCAACTCGTCGACGAATGGATTCCCGATCTGGGACAGCCCGGTCCCTATCTGATCGTGGAAACCGGCGATCAGGTCTACATCCAGACCTATCGGCATCCGGACGGGCATTACGACCTCGAATACCGCGATGGATCGGCCGATAAGCATTTCGCCGCCACCGCAACCGATCCGCGAATTGTCGCCGATCTAATCTGGGGATGGGCGACCGGAGATCGTTCGGGCTTCACCGCACTCGAATGGCAACAGCTCACGTTCTGAGCCTCGAATAACAGAGAGATTTCAATTTCGGCTCGCCCGCCCTCGCAATGAAGGCTACGTGCGTGCAGGAAAGCTAATGTTCAGTTATGAAGCTACGCCCGACATTGAGCGCAGGAACCATGCGTAAAGGGTTGGCGGTCGTGGCCGGATTGGCGGCCACCTTCGCGATCGCGGTGGCATTGCACGCCAGCGGCGCGGGCGCGGATATCCCCAGGAATGTGCAGCACATTCCATGCCCCCAGCCGGCGGCGCTCCCCGCACCGCCGACCTGGACTTGACCAACTCTCGGTAACTCTCAGGGGTTTCACCCCTGAACCCCAGAAGCGCCCGACTAGAGCGCTCTGCGGCCGGAAAGTGCGCGGCCCAGGGTCAATTCGTCGGCGAATTCCAAGTCGCCGCCCATCGGCAGACCACTGGCCAGGCGGGTCACGCTCAGGCCCGGGAAGTCTCGCAACATCCGGACCAGATAGGTGGCCGTCGCCTCACCCTCGGTATTCGGGTCGGTGGCGATGATGACCTCGGTGACATCGACGCCGTCGTCCTGATTTCCGATGCGGGTCAGCAGTTCCCGAATGCGGAGCTGATCGGGACCGACGCCCGACAATGGATCGAGTGCGCCGCCGAGCACGTGATAGCGGCCGCGGAATTCCCGGGTGCGCTCGATCGCCTGCACATCCTTGGGCTCCTCGACCACACAGATCATGGTGCGGTCGCGGCGCGGGTCGGCGCAGATGCGGCAGAGTTCACCGTCGGAGACCGTGCCGCAGACGGCGCAGAACCGCACGCCGTCGCGCACCTTCTGCAGCGCCGCCTGCAAGCGGTCGATCTCCGGGGGCTCCACCGAGAGGAAGTGGAAGGCGATGCGCTGCGCGCTCTTCGGGCCGATGCCGGGCAGCTTGCCCAGCTCGTCGATGAGATCCTGAACCGGACCCTCGTACACCTACGCCGCCCGCTCAGAATCCGGGCAGCGCGCCGCCGCCGAAACCGCCCGCGAGCGGACCGAGCCGCTCGGCGGCCAGGTTCTGCGCGGACTCCATGGCGTTGTTGAGCGCGCCGTTCACGAGATCCTGCAGGCTCTCGATGTCGTCCGGGTCGACCACCTTCGGGTCGATGGTCAGCGCCAGCACCTCACCGGTGGCCTTGATCCGGGCGCGCACCAAGCCGCCGCCCGCCTCGCCCTCGACCTCGGATTCGGCGATCTCCTGCTGCGCGGCCATGACCGCCTGCTGCATCTGCTGGGCCTGGGCCATCAAGGCCTGCATGTCGAAACCTTCACCGGGCTGCACGGCGCGTCCTTCCTGGGGGATGGTGATCGCTCCCCAGCCTAGTCGCCGACGCGCGCCGCACCTCTTGACTCTCCCCTCGCTGGAGGGTGTTCGCTTAGGGCATGACAGCGACGGTTCCCATCGGCGAGTTCTCCCGGCTCACCTACCTGACCATCAAGACGCTGCGCTACTACCACGAGATCGAACTGCTGGAGCCGGTCACGATCGATCCGGGCACCGGCTACCGGTTCTATTCGACCGCGCAGGTGGACCAGGCGCATCTGATCAAAAGGCTGCGGGAGCTGAACATGCCGCTGCCGGAGATCAAGGCGGTCATGGCGGCACCGGATCAGACGGCGCGCGATGAGGCCATCCGCGTGCACCTGGAACGCATGGAGGCGGAGCTGGTGCGGACCCGCGACGTGGTGGCCTCGCTCAAGGCGCTGCTGCTGCCGTCGGCCGGGATCAGCGTCGAATACCGTTCCATCGCAAGCCATCCCGTGCTGGCGATGACTTCCGAAGTGGCGCGGGAGGATTGCGATCAGTGGTGCGAGTACAGCTTCGGGACGCTCTACGAGCGGATCGGGGCCGCCGGTCTCGCGCCCGCCGGGCCCGGGGGCGCGACCTACGCGCCCGAGTTCTTCGAGTACGACCGCGGCGAGGTGGTCACCTTCGTGCCCATCGAAGCCCGGCACCGAGAACTGTTCGATTCCGTTCTCGACCTACCGGCCCGCCGCTTCGCCATCACCGTGCACGCGGGCCCGTTCACCGAATTCGACCGCACCTACGGCGCCCTGGGCAGCCATGTGGCCGAACACGATTCCGCGCTCGCCGAACCCGTTCGCGAGCTCTACCTGGTCGGTCCCGGCGACGCCGAACCGGCCGATTACCGCACCGAAGTCTGCTGGCCGATCGGCCGGCTCTGAAAAGGAGAGCACCATGGCACTGTCCCTCGGCAATATCACCTTCGACTGCCACAATGCCGCCGAACTGGCGGGGTTCTACGCGCAACTGTTCGAGCGCCCGGTCGACGCGGGCGCCAACGAGCACTTCGCGACCATCGACAATGACGCCGCCACACCGACATTCATGTTCATCGGGGTGCCCGACAAGAACCCGGGCAAGAATGTCGTGCACCTGGATCTGCATTCGCCGGATCAACCGGCGGAGATCGCGAAGGCGGTCGCCCTGGGGGCCAAGCACATCGCGGACTTCGACGAATACGGCGTGAAGTGGGCGACGCTCAGCGACCCGGAGGGCAACCTCTTCGATATCGCGCAGGATTAAGCGAGTTCCTTCTTCAGGTTCTCGAGCACCTCGGCCTGGATCTTCTTCAGGCCGAGCGGTGCGAAGATGCCCTCGAAGATGCCGCCGATGCCGCCGGCGCCCTTCCAGGTGGTGCGCACGGTGACCAGCGAGCCCGCGCCCTGCGGGGTCACCGTCCAGGCGGTGACCATCGAGGAGTTCGAATCCCGTTCGGTCACCATGGAATCGGAGACCGAGATCGCGGCGCGCACATTGCGCTGCCGGGACTCGGTGGCCTGCAGCGTCCACTCCGCGACCGTGCCCGCACCCTGCCCGCCCTCGACCACCTTGTAGTCGCGGTAGTGCGAGGAGAGGATCTTCGGCCGGACTGTCTCGTAGTCGGCGATCGCGTCGAGGGTGCGCTTCGGATCCGCCGCGACGACGATCGAACTGGAGGCGCTGACCTGTCCCACCATGTGCTCCTTACTGATTCCGGGCTGACCGGCACTTCTGCCCTGTTACCGCTCGGTCATGCTACGCCGGATCCGGGTCGCCCGGTTCGCTGCGGCATGTCGGGTCGGGCACTTATCCTGGGGTGCATTACGGGGGGAGGACGCCATGATGATGCGGTTCGCCACGTGGCTCCGGCTCAATATCGACGGGGTCGTAACGCTGGTCATCGCGGTCACGGTGATCCTGTTGGAGGTCCTGGACAAGGTCAACGCGAACTCGAACGTGGTGAGCGGGGCGGTCCTGTTGGTGCTGAGCCTGCTGGCGGTGACGATTCTGCGCGACCGCAATCGCGTCACCCGGCTGGTGCAAGAGACGGCGGCGGTGCGGCTGCTCTACGGGGCCGAGGTCGACCAGGCGCAGGCACGCGCCCGGCGCACCACCAATCGCTGGATCTACAAGGGCGGCACCGGAACCTCGCTGCGGGTGAGCACGCTGCCGTTCTTCCTCGACCGGGCCCGCGCCGAACATCAGCTGATGAATCTGCAGGTGGAGATTCTGGATCCGGGCAATGAGCAGCTCTGCCAGGCCGAGGCGCTGTACCGCAATTCGCTGCAACCCGGCGGAGACGCGAACGGGCGGCCGTGGACGGCGGACCGGATCCGCAAACAGTCCTACGGCAGCGTGCTGGCATGCGCGTGGTACCGCCAGCAGTCGGAATTCCTCAGCGTCGAGCTGGCCCTGTCGGCGGCGTTGACCACCTACCGGTGGGACATGTCCGACGAGATCGTCATCGTGAACCAGCGCGGCTCCAACACGCCCGCGCTGCTGTTCGAGCACGGCAAGACCCAATACTCCGATCTGGCACGGGAATTGGCGGTGAGCTTCAAACAGGGCAGGCAGATCCCGCTGGGCCGCGACACCGAGCTGCGGCCGCCCGCCGAGCCGACCATCGTGCAGACGCGCCGCCTGCTGGATCAGCTGGGACTGGGCCTGCCCGTCATGTACACCGACGAGGATGTCACCGAGATCGTGGAATACGCGCTGCGGCCGGTGCTGACGTTCTAGCCGGTGAGCAGCAGGCCCGCGGTGGCGGCGGCGGTCGCGGCCACGCCCAGCACCAGGCCGGTGAGCACGAACTTGCGCATGGGCACCCGGACCTCGTGGCTGCGGCAGAACTCCAGGCACAACAGGGTCGCC
>NZ_JBSGBY010000043.1:0-23852 GCF_053601505.1 Nocardia sp. NPDC004722 | reverse complement strand
TCGGCCACCAGCGCGGTGGTGGCGTCGACACCGATCGCGCGGAACGCGTCCACGGTGTGCAGGGCCAGCCCGCTCATGGCCGCGGGGCCCGCGCGCCGCGACAGGGTGCGGGTCCAGTTCGCCTCGCGCGGCGGGGTCCAGCCCTGCTCGATCAGCTGCTGTTCGATCGACGCGGTGTAGCGCCAGGTCGGGTCGACGAATTCGCTGCGGGCCAGCTCCCCGGTCAATTGCTCGGACCCGGCCTCGAATTGGATGAAGCGGCCGCCGGGCGCGGTGAGCACCAGGCGCGTGTCCACGGGCAGCGTCTCCAGGAAACCGGCCAGGCTCTCGGCGAAGCGGATCCACCCGCCGGCCGCGGCGCGGCGACGGGCGGCCTCGTGCCGGCGTTCCATCCAGTACCGCTGGGCGGTCGGGTTCACCAGCAGCAGGTCGACGGTGTCGACGCCGATGGTCAAGCCCGCGAACACATTCGCGAAGCGCCAGCCCGCGCCCTCCGACGGGCCGGCATCGGCGCTCTCGGGCTCACCCCAGTGCTCGGTGAAGACCTTCGTCACGCGGGCGAGCGCGGCGTCCAGCAGCGCGCGGCTGCCGAACTCGGCCGGGGCCGGACAATCGGAGATGGTGATGCGCACATGGTCGAGGCCGCGTTCGCTGCCCCAGAACATGGCCGTGTCCCACCACACCGACAGTCCGGTACGGGAGAACACGGGGCCGTCGCGCAGGGTGCCGACCGACTGCGGGCTGCTCCAGCCGACCAGTCGGGAGAATTCGGAGACATTTCCGGAGCCCCAGCGCCAGCCGAACCCGGCTGCCGCTCTGACGATCTCGACCGCACCCGCGGTATCGACACGCACCTCGAAACCCACCCAGCGACACTAAACCGGGTCGGGCGGTCGGGGCACCTTCCGGCCCCGATTAGTCTGTAGGCGGCCGGTGCTTCCCGAACAGGGGCGGACAATCCTCGGGAGGCCCCGGCCACGGTCATCCTGCGACGCGAATATGTCAGTGCGCCATCGGGAAACGTGAACTTCCCGCGTCGCCCGCCGGAATGATCGGCAACACGAGCGCCGACGGATGATCCGGATCGTGATAGATCGTCTGCGTCGCCACCTGCGTATTCGCATTCGCGCCGAACGGATCACCGGTATTCGGATTGGGCGCGAACTGCGGAAAGTCGCTGCTGGAGACCTCGACGCGGACCTTCGACCCGGCGGGCACCAGATAGCTCGTCGGCCAGATGTCGATCGTGTACTTGTACGGCTGCCCGGGCACGATCGGCGTCGGATGTTCGAGCGAATCCCGGAACGCGGCGCGGATGATGCCGTTGTTCAGGTTCACCGAGGAGCCGTCCGGGGCCACCGCCACCAGTTTCGCGGTGAAGTCGGTGTCGGTCGCGGTCGAGGCCGCCCACAGCGTGAGCCGGATCGGACCGGTGAGTTCGGTATCCGAGGGCAGTGGCGCGGTGGTGTAGGTCAGCACATCCGAACGCTGCTCCACCACGAACTGATCCACCGGGCCCTGCGGACCGGTCGACGCGCCGCAGCAGGAATGCCCACCCGCGCTGGGGGCCGGGTTCAGCGGGTCGTAGTCGTAACGATCCGGCTGCTGCGGATCCTTCGGGGCATCGGTGGTGAGCTGACCGACGCGGCCCTGTGCGGCATTGCCGCCATTGCCCGACAGGTAGTAGGTGGTCCAGCGGGTATCCGGCAGCGGCCACGCCGACGCGGACTTCCACTTGTTCGCGCCCATCACGAAATAGTCGACCACCGGCTTGCCGGAAACCTTGTTGTCCTTGCCTTTCAAGAAGTGGTCGTACCAGGCCAGCATCAGATCATTGATCGGACTGTTCCCGGCCGCACCCGCGGCGGCCAGCATGGGCGTCTCGACATTGCTGCCCGGCCGCCCCCAGCCGACGTGATCCCACGGTCCCAGCACCAACCGCTGCCCGGCCCGCGCCTCCGGCGAACCGCCGTTGGCCACCATGCCCGCGAAATTCTCCACGCCACCCGCCAGGAACGCGTCGTACCAGCCCTCGAAATCAAGCACGGGGACTGTGACATTCGCGTACCGGTCGCGAATGCTCCACTGCTTCCAGTAGTCATCGCGGGTGGAATGCTTGATCCAGTCGTAGAACCACGGCGCGACCGCCGGATCACCCGGGTGCAGCGGCGGAAACTGCTGGTACGGGCGGAAACCCAGCCAGCGCGTGAGATTCGTGCCGTCGGCGGCCAGCTGCTTGGCGGTGCCGGTGTCACCCCGGTTGACCGCCGCGCTCGCCCCGATGGTCTCCATGGCCCACGGCTCCACGAACGCCAGCCGGAACGCGCCGCCCTCGTAATTCCAGCCGTCGTAATAGTCCGACGCGGTATTGGCCGGGACGATAGTGGCCAGATGCGGCGGCGCTCCGACCGCCGCGAGCCATTGCGTCGCACCGACATACGACGAGCCGTACATGCCGACCTTGCCATTCGAGCCCGTCAACCCGGCCGCCCACTCCACCGAGTCGTACCCGTCGTTCATATCGTTGGTGAACTCACTGAACGTGCCCCCGGACGCGCCCTGCCCCCGAATGTCCTGCACCACCACCAGATAGCACTGCGAGGCGAACCAATCCGGCGTCTGATACCGGAACGGCTGAATCTGCGCCGCCGCCTTCCCGTACTGCGTGCGCATCAGAATCACCGGCACCGGATCCGACGTCTTCGGCTTGTACACATCGGCTTTCAACACCGTGCCGTCGCGCATGCTCGCAGGCACATTCTCCTGCTTGTCCACCGCACACGCCCCACGCCCGCCCGACGGCGGCCAACTTCCAGTGGCCTGCTGCGTCTGATCATTAGCGCTGCTCCCGCAGCCCGCCACGACCAAGGCGGCCGTCGCCACCACCACCCCGGCCCGAACGATGCGGCCGCGTCCTCTCCCACTACGGCTCATCAATCGACGGTAACCCCGCCGCCGGGCCCGATGATCGCTAATCGGGCAAAGCGGCCCGATCCCATCGGGCGAGCTCGGCCGCCAGCAGCGACCGAGTGCGCGTCATGGCCCTCAGCGCGCGATCCAGCGCCGCGACCTCGTCGCTCACCCGGCGACGCGCACGCGGACAGCCGCCGAGCTGCCCGTCCTCGGTGAAACACGGCAGCAGAGCGGCGATCGCGGACAGATCCAGGCCGACCGCCAGCAGCGTCCGAATCCGGCGCACGCGTTCGACACTCGACTCCGGGAAGTCCCGATAGCCGTTGGCGCGACGCCCGGCCTCCAGCAGCCCACTGCGGTCGTAGTGGCGCAACGCGCGGGCGCTCACCCCGGTGCGTCGCGACAGCTCGCTGATCAGCATCGATGCCCTTCGGTTTGACCTTGACTCCAACGTCAACGTTTAGCGTCGGGCCACCGCCGCCCATTCCCCGCACGAAGGAACGCCATGGTCACCGATGTACACGCACACGTCACCGTCGACACCGCCGCCCAATTGGCGCGAGCCGAGGCGGCCGGGGTCGATCGGACGGTGCTGCTGTCCACCCGCGTGCACCCTGAACGGGCGCACACGCTCGCCGAGGTGCGCGCCGAATTCGCCAGGCTCACAGCGATTGTCGGTGGTGCGGCGGCCGCCGAGGACGAGGTGCGGACGGCCATGGGCGAGGTGTTGCGCGCGCTCGACACGCATGCCGGTGCGGTGATCGGCTTCGCAAGCCTGCCCTCGGCGCTGCCGGTCGAACGCCTCGGGGCTTGGTTCGAGCCCTACCTCTCGCGGCCCGACGTCGTCGGGATCGGCGAGATCACTCCCCCGCCCGGGCAGGCGGCCCGGATCGAGCCGGTGCTGGCCGTCAGCGCGGAGTACGGCGGTCTGCCGGTGCTCGTGCACGGGTTTGCGCCCAATACCCTCGACGACCTCCGCGCCTACGCCGAACTGGCCGCCCGCTATTCTTCGGTTCCCTTGATCGTCGGTGCGCTCGGCGGATTCCACGCGCTGGATCTGGTGGAACTGGCCGCCGCGCGGCGCAACCTGTACCTGGATCTGTCCAGTGCCTTGCAGGTCTTCGCGGTAGGCGCGGCAGCGCGCGAAGTACCTGATCAATGCCTGTTCGGGTCGAACACGCCGTACGGCGACGTGGTGGCCGCGCGGCACACCGTGGAGGCCGCCATTGCGGATCCGGCGGTGCGAACCCTGGTTCTGGGGGACAACTTTCAACGAATTCTTGCGGGCTGACCTGGGGTGGAGCGACTCCCTCGAAGATCATCGCTAATTTTTGGCAACGAAATCGGGGAACGGGACGATAGGTACATCAGCGAGCGTGACGACGGGAACTGCCCCCGTCGTCGCGCCCGCTTTTCGCCCGGTTCGGGGACCGGTTCCGGATAGCCCTGCGGTCTCACGGCCACACGAGCGAAAGGATCGGGATCGATGGAATCGATTCGCGGAAAATCGAATTCGAGCGGGGAGCGCGCGGGACTGCCGCGGCGTGCCGTGCTGGCCTCGGCCCTCGCCTTGGCCGCGCCGCTGGTCGTCGCCGTAACCGGCGGCGGCGCAACGGCATCCGCGGCGTTCGAGCCCGCCGCCTTCGACTTCTGGGTCGACTCCGCCATGGGACCCATCAAAACCCGCGTGCTGCGCGCCGCCGACGGCAACACCAACCGGGTCGTCTACGCGCTGGACGGCATGCGCGCCCGCGAAGACCTCAACGGCTGGGAAATCGAAACCAATGTCGCCGAGGCCATGGCGGGCGCCAATATCAACGTGGTCATGCCCGTCGGCGGCCAATCCAGCTTCTACGCCGACTGGAACGCCCCCAGCTCCTTCTTCGGCATCCCACCCGGCACCGGCTCCGCCAACACCGGCTCCGGCGCCACCGACGCGCTGTCCGGCGGCCCCGGCAAGAGCTACCGCTACACCTGGGAGTCCTTCCTCACCAACGACCTCCGCTGGGCCCTGCGCGACCGCCTCGGCTTCAACCCCAACCGCAACGGCGTCTTCGGCCTCTCCATGGGCGGCTCCGCCGCCCTCACCCTCGCCGCCTACCACCCCGACCAATTCTCCTTCGCCGGCGCCTTCTCCGGCTACCTCAACATCTCCGCCCCCGGCATGCGAGAAGCCATCCGCCTGGCCATGATCGACGCCGGCGGCTACAACGTCGACTCCATGGCCCCACCCTGGGGCCCCCAATGGCTCCGCATGGACCCCTTCGTCTTCGCCCCCAACTTGATCGCCAACAACACCCGCCTCTACATAGCCGCCGCCTCCGGCCGCCCCACCGCCATGGACGGCCCCAACATGGGCACAGCCAACGGCATGGCATTAGAAGCGTTGGCCCTAGCCAACACCCGAGCCTTCCAAGTCCGCATGGCCACCCTAGGCGCACGCAACGCCGACTACTCCTTCCCGGAATACGGCATCCACGCCTGGAACAACTGGCAAGACGAGGCCTACCGAATGCTCCCCACCCTCTCCGCCAACATCGGCTGACCTACGGTCCGGCGAACACCGAGACGCTGTCAGCGACAAGATTCTCGGTGCCCGCCACGGATACCGAGAAGACCTCTCGCTCACCAAGATTGGTGATCTCGGTGATCCGATCCCAGAAGACATCGTTGGTGCAGAGCATCGCGAGTTCGGGAGCATCGAGGATGGCGGCAGCCCGGGCCAAGCGCGTACGGCTCGGCGACCGCTTATACATGGCGGAGCCACAGAACTGGCTGCCCATCGCGGCTTGGAATTCGCGGTGCGTCGTCGCGCGAGTCGTCAGCAACGCCCTGACTCTGCTCCAGACCTCGTTCGGGATCGTGTCGACATTCGTATTCGCCTCCAAGGCGGCGAGCTTGGGGATCGTTGCTTCGCCGACCACTCCGCGGGCACCGTGGGCACCGATCTCGTAGAGGAATGTGAGCTGGTTCTCCGCACCATCGACCTTGAGATGGAAGCAATCGCGGTATCCGGCCTTGTGAACACGAAAGATGCGTCCGTGCACCTCCAGCCGGAGCAGTAGATGCGCAACATCTCGGATGAGCTGAAAGCTAGTTGAAGCATAGTAAATTCGCGCCTGATGCCCTCGTGTGTCCCACCGGATCGAACCGTCAGTGGCCCACAGATGTCGTAGGAACATCGCCGCCTGCTCGGTTGGAAGGCCGAAAATCCGCTCCGGAATGAACTTTTCGTGGCTGCGTAGTCCGAAGAGTCCCATTTCATCGAGCCAGGCAGCGATGGGGTTTCGCACCCCATGGGTCAGCCGAAACGGAGCAGGCAAGCGCAAAGTGGTGACTCGGGCCGCCGCGTACTCGTCGCGGACAGCGCTGATGCCGAAGTGTTCGGCGGCAGCCGCGACAGCGGCCAGGTTCTCCTCGTCGATGCTGGCGTACCGGATCGGTTGTCGTTTGACGAAGGAACCGTCACCGATCATGTGGGCCAGCATGACTACCTCGGCCTCGGGCATCTCCTTGGAGTGCAGGGTATGTGGGATCCAACGAGGAATCGCAACGCGATCCTCAGCCACGAGGTCTTCCACTCGCTTCCATCCGCCGATAGTCAGGAGCCGGGATGCCGCCGATAGCTCAACTGATCGACCGGAAGCCAGCCGGACGCGGGTGAGCTCACTCGGGCCGGAGGTGACGTCGCGGACGGGTCTAGGGACGAACCGCATCCTATTGTCGAGTGACCATACAAGTGGCCGATCTCCGTTGCGGTACAGCGACTGCACGGATACTGCCGCTCCATTATCGGCGCGGAAGACAAACGCCGATTTAGCCAGACCGCCCAGTCTGCTATCGAAGTTATTGGTGCGCTTACCGATTGACTCTTCACGAGCATGGCTTGTGGGCACAGTTCGACTGTAAATCGAATCTGCGTTCGAGGCTAGCGAATTCCGTTATCCCCGAGCCATATCGACGAATCGGCTCAAATGCAGCTGGTGGGCCACCGTAATCGTGGCGGTCGGTCCATTTCGATGTTTGCCGAGAATCAAATCGGCCTCACCGCCGCGAGGGTCATCTCGTTCGAAGGCATCGGGCCTATGTAACAAAATGACCATATCGGCATCTTGCTCCAAACTTCCGCTTTCGCGCAAATCGGACACCATTGGTCGCTTATCAGTTCGCTGTTCCGGACCACGGTTGAGCTGCGAGATTGCGATTACCGGGACCTCGAGTTCCTTGGCCATCAGCTTCAAGCTTCGGGAGAATTCGGAGACTTCTTGCTGGCGGGATTCTACCTTTTTGCCGGAACTCATCAGCTGGAGGTAGTCGACCACGATGAGGCGTAGGTCGTGCCTTTGCTTGAGGCGGCGGGCCTTGGCTCGGATTTCCATCATGGTGAGGTTCGGGGAATCGTCCACGAAGAGTGGGGCTTCCGAGATTTCGCTCATGCGGCGGGCCAGTTTGGTCCAGTCGTCGTCGCTCATGCGGCCTGAACGCATATCGCCCAGTTTGATTTTCGCCTCGGCGGAGAGGAGGCGCATGACGATTTCGGTGCGGCTCATTTCGAGGGAGAAAATGACGCTGGCCATGCCGTGCTTGATGGAGCAGCTGCGCATGAAATCCATACCAAGCGTACTTTTTCCCACGCCAGGTCGGGCCGCGACGATGATCATCTGGCCTGGATGTAGGCCGTTTGTAATCTCGTCGAGTTCGGTGAAACCGGTTGGTACGCCGAGGGAGATGCCGCCTCGGCTGGCGATGGAGTCGAGTTCGTCCATCGTGGGCTGGAGGATGTCGGTGAGGGGGGCGAAGTCTTCGGACGAGCGGCGTTCGGTGACGTCGTAGAGTTCCGCCTGGGCGCGGTCTACGACCTCGGCTACGTCTTGGCCATCGGCTCCGGCGTAGCCGTATTGGACGATGCGGGTGCCTGCTTCGACCAGGCGGCGCAGGATCGCCTTCTCCGCAACGATTTCGGCGTAGTAGCCGGCGTTGGCCGCGGTGGGGACCGTTTGGGTCAGGGTGACGAGATAGGGGGCCCCGCCGATGCGTTTCAGTTCGCCGCGGCGGTCGAGGGTGGCGGCGACGGTGACGGGGTCGGCGGGTTCGCCGCGGCCGTAGAGGTCGAGGATGGCCTCGTAGACGGCGTCGTGGGCGGGGCGGTAGAAGTCGCCGGGGCGGATGACCTCGACGACGTCGGCGATGGCGTCCTTGGACAGCAGCATGCCGCCGAGGACGGACTGTTCGGCGGCCATGTCGTGGGGTGGCTGGCGGCCGAAATCCTCGCCGGGGGCGTCGGGGTAGTCGGAAGGGCCGTGATCATCGTGGCCGCGATCGTCGACGACTGCCATGGGGGCGACCGTCCTCTCTGCTCGCGCCCGGAACGACGTGCATGACCCGTTGTACGCCTGCGCACCGACATGTTCGGGCCGCCACGCGGAGCCGACGCGCGCGGTCATGAAGGCGCGGTGGCTAACCCGTGGTGGCGGGCGCTGGCTATACGGAGTCGTGGCGTCCCCGGGCTGTGGTCACGACATTGAATGCGAACCTAGGCGACCGGGCGGTGACCCGCCAAACCGAGCTGTGCACACACCTGTGGATAACGTGGGTATTGTTCACCAACTGTTGTGCACCCCCTGTGTAGAACTTGGGGACAACAGTCGGCGGAAGTAATCAACGCGCTGGTAGTGGCCGAATTCTCACTGTGCGTAACTGTGGATCAATTCGGTGCGGCGTGTCGCTGGACGGTAACGTCCGGGCGTGTTGGGTAAACGGACGGTCACGGACGTGTGACCCACCACACAACGAGAATGGTTGGTTTGCTTAGCAATCCACAACCCGGGCGAACACTGCGGGTCAAGTATGCCGACACCTCGCGGCGACACTTTTACGAGCGCAGCAGCCACTATCTGGCAAACAAAAGAAAATCGGAGGCCACCCCTGAAGGAGAGGTGGCCTCCGACTGACCGAATTACTCGGCGGCAGTGACCTGCAGGTCGACCTTGGCGACCACATCCGGGTGCAGATGCACCACGACACCGTGCTTACCGGTGCTCTTGATGTGCGCCTTCGGCAGCTCGATGCTGCGCTTGTCGACGACCGGGCCGCCGGCGGCCTTGATGGCCGAGGCGACATCGGCGGCGGTGACCGAACCGAAGAGCTTGCCGGTGCCCGCGGTCTTGACCGACAGGGACACGCCGGACAGACCCTCGAGGGCCTGCTTCAGCTCGTTGGCGTGGTCCAGGTCGCGCACGCGACGGGCGTCCTGCGCCCGGCGGATGCCCGCCACCTGCTTCTCCGCGCCCCGGGTGGCCACGATGGCCAGGCCGCGCGGGAGCAGGAAGTTACGGCCGTAGCCGTCCTTGACCTCCACGGTGTCGCCGGGCGCACCGAGGTTGTCGACATCAGCGGTGAGGATGAGCTTCATCTCTGTGCCTTCCCTTCTCAGCGAGCGGTGGACACGTAAGGCAGCAGAGCGACCTCACGCGAGTTCTTCACGGCGACAGCGATATCGCGCTGGTGCTGGACGCAGTTGCCGGTCACCCGGCGAGCGCGGATCTTGCCACGATCGGACACGTACTTGCGCAGCAGTGCGGTGTCCTTGTAGTCGATCTTGGCGCCGGCCGTGTTGTTCTTCTTGCCGGCCTTGTCTTCCTTGCAGAAGGTGCAGGCCTTCTTCTTGAGCACCTTTTCGCGTGCCGGTGCTTTGGGCATGGTCTTTCAACTCCGTAATTTCGGGAACCCGGCGTGCGCCGGATTCCAGGCAAAGCCGTTGGTTAGAACGGCGGTTCGTCGTCCATGGGCCCGCCCCCGAAGGAGCCGGCCGCGGGGGCACTGCCCCACGGGTCGTCGCCGGCGCTCTGGCCGCCACGACCCCCACCACTGCCACCACCGGAAAAGCCGCCGCCGCCTTGCTGGCCGCCGCCGCCCTGTCCGCCACCGCCGCCGAAGCCGCCGCCACCACCGCCACGGGTGGTCTTGTTGACTTTCGCGGTCGCGTACCGCAGGGAGGGACCCACCTCGTCGACCTCGAGTTCGACGACCGTGCGCTTCTCACCCTCGCGGGTTTCGTAGGAGCGCTGCTTGAGTCGTCCGCTCACGATCACTCGCGAGCCTCGGGTCAGACTCTCAGCGACATTCTCCGCAGCTTCACGCCAGATGTTGCAGCGCAGGAAAAGCGCTTCGCCGTCTTTCCATTCATTGGTATTACGGTCGAACACACGGGGAGTCGACGCGACGGTGAAGTTCGCGACGGCCGCTCCCGCGGGCGTGAATCGAAGCTCGGGGTCAGCCGTCAGATTTCCGATGACGGTGATGACCGTGTCGCCTTGGGCCATGGTTCCTCCTGCTTTCCGGTGCAGTCCGCAACTCGCTCCGCGCCATCAAGGCACGGTTTGCCAGTCAGCCTAGAGATAGGGACCGACGTAATACGAGCGACGTTGCGGGAGGACTGGACTTACTTCTTGTCGAGGCGCAGCACCTTGGTGCGCAGCACCGACTCGTTCAGGCCCAGCTGGCGATCGAGTTCGCTCACGGTCGCGGGCTCGGCGGTCAGGGTGACGACCGCGTAGATGCCCTCGGCCTGCTTGGCGATCTCGTAGGCGAGACGGCGCTTGCCCCAGATGTCGACGTTGTCGACCTTGCCGCCCTCGGACCCGACAACACCAAGCATGTTGTTCAGGTTCGGGCCGACAGTGCGCTCGTCCTGGCTCGGATCGAGGATGACCATCACTTCATAATGACGCACGGACCTCATCACCTCCTGTGGACTGTAAACGGCCCACGGACTGTCCGTGGGCAGGAGGGTTCGTTGCGTCAGCAACCCGACAAGGCTACATGAGCCCGGGCGGCGGTCCGCCACGGGGTATCAAGCCTCCGCTCGCGTGTGCACGCGAGCGGAGGTGTGGGTGAGAAAAGCGGCGTGGCCTGCTAAATCGGGCCAGTACAAGCCTTGGACAAGCGGACTCCAGGAGGGTCGGCCTAGGGTGGGGCGCATGTCGAACCGACCCGTCGTCCGCGAAATGGTTTCTCGCCGTCGCGAATCGGGTCGTTCGATGATCGCCATTACTTCGACGTTGGTGTGCGGCCTCACCCTGTTGCTGGGTTATCTGAACAAGGCGCGGTGCGCGGGCGGCGCGTTCGAGGAGTCCGGGCGCAGCGTCGTCTTCGACATGATCAAGGACTCGAATGTCTGTTATTCGGATATTCAGTACCTGTGGCTGGGCCGCGGCATCAACGAGCATGTTTTCCCGTATCTCACCGGCGGCATCAGTCCCGACGGCCAGCTGACCGGCGGCGCGGTCGAGTATCCGGTGCTGAGCGGTCTGCTGATGTGGATCGGCGGGATCGACTCGCACACCGACGCGGACTTCCTGCTGCACTCGGCGCTGCTGCTGGCCCCGTTCGCGCTGCTGACCGCCTACCTGCTGGCCCGCATGGCGGGACCGGCGGCGCTGCTGTGGGCGGCCGGGCCGCCGCTGGTGCTCTACGCCTTCCACAATTGGGAACTGCCGGTGGTCGCCACCGCGGTCGCGGCGTTCTATGTGATGACGGTGCTGACCAAGTATTCGCTCCGGGATCGGGCGATCGCGGCGGCGGTATTCCTGGCGATCGGTTTCTGCTTCAAGCTGTATCCCGGAATCTTCGTGCTGCCGTTGCTGATTTATGTGCTGATCGGTGAACACCCGTTGCGCGAGAAGCGATTCGACGTGCGGGGCGCGCTGATGGTGGCGGCCACGGCGATCGGCACGGTGGTGGCCATCAATCTGCCCTTCGCGCTGGCCGGATATGACGGCTGGCGGGCGTCCATCACTTTTCAGCAGATGCGCCAGGCCGATATCACCACGAATTCCATCTGGTACTGGGGATTACGCCCGCTCTACGCCAATACCCGCGCCGGGGAGATCTCCTTCCAGGACATGGTGTCGGTGGCCTCGCCGGTGCTGGTGGTGGCGTCGTTCGCGCTGGCCTGCTGGCTGGGGTGGCGGCGCGCGCAACTGGCCGGGCTGTATCCGTGGATCGGTGTCAGTGGGGCCATGCTGTGTGGATTCCTGTTGTTCCACAAGGTGCATTCGCCGCAGTACACCCTGTGGCTGATTCCGTTCCTGGTGCTGCTCGAGGTGCCGTGGAGCCTGGTCGTGACCTATCTGATGGCCGACGCCTGCATCGGCGTCGGCGTCTTCCGCTACTTCTATGCGCTGGGCGCGGGGCACAACGCGGCCGTGGAACAGAACCTGGTGCAGGTGGGTGTCTGGGGCCGGGCCGCGCTGCTGGCGGTGTTCTTCTTCCTGTTCATCGGCGCGCGGGCGCGGTCAGTGGGCCGCCTCGGTGCCGCGGGCGCGGAAGGCCTTGCTCTTGGCCCGGTTTCCGCAGACCGCCATATCGCACCACCGGCGCGAACCGCCGCGTGAGGTGTCCAGGTAGAGGCGGGTGCAGGCGTCTCGCCCGCACTCCTTGAGCCGCTCCCGATCCGGGCCGCCGAGTAGTTCCAGGGCGGAGCGCGCGATCGCCGCGAGCGCGGAATCGATTGTCCCGCCGCGTCGTACGGTGCCGTCCGGCCGCAGGCTCAGTTCGGGCGGGGTCTCGCGGCCGTGTCGATTGAGCAGTCGGCGGTCGGCGTCGGTGGGCGATGTCCCGTCCAGGGCGGCCAGCATGACCCGCCAGGCGGCCTCGCGCAGCGCGAGGGCGCGGTCGAGCGCGCCAGCGCAGTCGGGCGCGGTGTCGAGGACTCCGGCCGCGACGGTCCACTCCCCCAGGTCGGCATCGGTTTTCAGCCGTTCTATGAAGGTGGTGCGCCGTTCGTGTGCCGTGCCGATGAAGTTCAGCGCGAGGTTGCCGCTGACGAACAGGTGGGGGTCGGCGAAGCTGGACATGAATCCATAGTAACCCCCTTGACAGGTTATGGGCAGGGGTGCGACGGTGGTAACCACTTAAAGCGGTTAGCAGCGTGGAGGAATCATGGACAACCGGCTTCTCGAAGTGGCGGGACCCCCGGCTCTCATCGTCATGTGGAGCAGCGCCTTCATCGCCGGCATCATCGGCGTCGGCGCGGCCCCGCCGATGCTGGTGCTGTTCGCCCGCTTCGGCATCGCCGCCGCGCTGCTGGTCACGTACGCCCTTGTCGCACGGACGGTCTGGCCCCGCGGCCGGGTCCTGGCGCACACCCTGGTGGCCGGTTTCCTCATGCAGATGGTGCAGTTCGGCGGCTTCTACTCGGCCATGCACGAGCACGTCAGCGCCGCGGTCATCTCCCTGGTGCAGGGCCTGAGCCCGATCGTGATCGCGCTCTTCGCCGGTGGCATGGGCGAATCCGTGAGCCCCCGGCAGTGGCTGGGCTTCGGCGTCGGCGGCCTCGGCGTCGGCCTGGCGGTGGTCGACCAGTCGCACTTCTCGCTGGCGGGGCTGCTGCTGTGCGTGGTCGGGCTGCTCGGCCTGAGCCTGGGCACCGTCTACCAGAAGCGCTTCACCCCGGGCGTCGATCCGCGGGCGGGCACCGCCCTGCACCTGATGATCGCCGCACCCTTCGCCGGTGTGCTGGCCGCGCTGACGGGCAGCTTCCACATCGCGGATCCGGCGCGCTTCGGCGGGGCGCTGGTCTGGATGGTGCTGATCAATTCCATCGGCGCGTTCCTGCTGCTGAACACCATGATGCTGCGCTGGGACACCAGCCGGGTCAGCCGGTTCTTCTTCGCCATCCCGGCGGTCACCGCGGTCATGGCATGGCTGTTCATCGGTCAGCCGTTGCGGCCCTTGACCCTTGCGGGCCTGGGCGTCGGGCTGATCGGCATGGTGCTGGCCTCGCGGAAGGCCGCGTCGAAGAGCGAAACGGCCGCCGTATCGAAGAGCGCACCGGCCGCGCCGCACCGACTCGCGTTGCGTCGCCACGCCGTAGGCGTCTGACCCGGCAGACTGTGCGCATGCTGCACCTGCGCATTCTGTCCCCGGCGGCCATGACCGACGACGTCATCGAACTTCTCGAGTCCGATGACGCTGTCACCGGTTTGGTCGCCATTCGAGGCGCGGCACTGCGCCCGCCGGGCGATCTGATCACCGCGCAGATCGCCCGCGAGGCCGCCAACCCGCTGGTGGCGGCCCTGCGCGAGATGAAGGTGCATCAGCAGGGCAGCATCGAGATCGAACAGGTCGGAACGTGGTTGTCGCGCAGCGGCTTCGACGCCGAGGCGCGCACCCCCGGCAGCAGCAGCGACGCGGTGGTGTGGGCACAGGTGGCGCAACGCGCCTACGACGAATCCGAGCTGAACCTGACCTACCTGAGCTTTCTCACCCTGGCCACGGTCATCGCGAGCATCGCCATCATCACCGATTCCCAGATCCTGACCGTGGGTGCGATGGTGCTCGGCCCGGAGTTCGGTCCGATCGCGGCGTTGGGGGTGGCGCTGGTGCGGCGGCGGGCCATGCTGTTCCGGCTGGCCTTGCGCACCTTGGTGATCGGCTTCGTGGTGGCCATCGGGCTCACCATCGTGGCGGCGCTGATCGGGCGGCTGCTGGGCTGGGTCACGGTGGCGCAGGTGACCGGTCCGCGACCGGCGACGCATTTCATCTACACGCCCGACAAGTGGTCGTTCATCGTCGCCGTCATCGCGGGCGGGGCCGGGGTGCTGGCCATCACCTCGGCGAAGTCACTCGGTCTGGCAGGGGTTTTCATCTCGGTGACCACGGTGCCGGCGGCCGGGAACATCGCGCTCGGCGTCGCCATCGCCGACGGTGCGACGGTCTGGGGGAGCGTGGCACAGCTGCTGGTGAACATCGTGGGCATGGCCCTGGCGGGCTGGATCACCCTGTGGATTCAGCAGACCCTGTGGTCGCGGGTGTCGGTGCGGCGGTCGCGGCGCCTGAGTGCGCCGCGCCGCCGCATGCTCTGAATCAGCTGACGACGCTGGAGGTCTCGCGGTCCACGTCATCCTCGTCGCTCTCCTCGGCGGCCTCGCGCCGATTGCGGATCACGCTGGAGATGAACGCCGCGCCGATGAACGCCACGCCGACCAGACCGCTGATCACCTCGTTGACATGCACGCCGATGGTGATGAGCAGGATGATCGCCAGCGCGCCGATGGCCCAGAACGCGCCGTGCTCGAGGTACACGTACTCCGAGAGCGTGCCCTTGCGCACCAGGTACACGGTGATGGATCGGACGAACATGGCGCCGATCAGGCCCAGGCCCAAGGCGATCAGGATCGGGTCGGAGGTGATGGCGAACGCGCCGATGACGCCGTCGAAGGAGAACGACGCGTCGAGCACTTCCAGGTACAGGAACAGGAAGAACGCCGCCTTGCCGGTCGCCTTCACGATCCCGGAGGGCCCGGCCGCGGCCTGCTCTTCGGCGTGCTCCTCGGCATGGAACATGGATCCGAGACCGTCGACGAGGATGTAGGTCATCACGCCGAGGATTCCGGCCAGCAGCACGGTGCCCCGATCATCGTCGGCGGCAATGAATTCCGCCGCGATGACGATCGCGCCCAGCGTCAGCACCACCGCGAGCATGTCGAGCTTGCCGAGCTTGGCCAGCGGGCGTTCGATCCAGCCCAGCCAGGTGACCTCGTGCTCCTCGAGAATGAAGTTGAAGAACAGCAGCAGCAGGAACGCGCCGCCGAAGGCCGCGATCTGCGGATGCGCGTCGGTGAGCAGCTTCTCGTAGGAGGCGCTGCCGTCGGGGAAGGTGAGCGCGCCGTCGGCGGGCGGGTTCATGGCCAGGTCGAACGCGCGAACCGGGTTGAGCCCGGCCGTGATCCACACGATGGCCAGCGGGAACACCAGGCGCATACCGAAAACGGCGATGATCACACCGACGGTCAGGAAGATGCGCTGCCAGAATTCGCTCATCCGCTGCAGCACGCTGGCATTGATGACCGCGTTGTCGAAGGATAGGGACACTTCGAGCACACCCAGGATGGCGCACAGGAACAGCGCCGTGGGACCGCCGTAGATCAGCGCCGCGATCAGCGCCAATACGGTGACGACGATGGAAAGTCCGAATATTCGCACCGCAGTGGGCCTTTCGTTGAGGCGGGATCGGATGGGTGGCGGTCGGACACACGAAGAGGGCCCGTGCGACCGAGCCCTCCTGCGGTGTCGTGAGTTGTACGAATCAGACGTTGACGCCGAAGTCGCGAGCGATGCCCGCCAGGCCGGACGCGTAGCCCTGGCCGATCGCCCGGAACTTCCACTCACCATTGTTGCGGTAGAGCTCCCCGAAAACCATGGCGGTTTCGGTGGAGGCGTCCTCGCTCAGGTCGTAGCGGGCCAGCTCGGCGCCGTTGGCGCGGTCCACCACCCGGATGTAGGCGTTGCGGACCTGGCCGAAGCTCTGACCGCGAGCGTCGGCGTCGTAGATCGAGACCGGGAAGAAGATGGATTCGATGGCCGGCGGGGTGTTGGCGAGATCGATATTGATGCTCTCGTCGTCGCCCTCGCCCTCACCGGTGAGGTTGTCGCCGGTGTGCACGATGGTGCCCTCCGGGGACTGCAGGTTGTTGAAGAACACGAAGTGCTTGTCGGACAGTGCCTTCTTCTCGGCACCGGTGGCGATGGCGCTGGCATCGAGGTCGAAATCGGTGCCGGTGGTGGTCCGCACGTCCCAGCCGAGGCCGACGGTGACCTGGGTGAGGTTCGGAGCCTGCTTGGTCAGCGAAACGTTTCCGCCCTTGGACAAACTGACACCCATTGCGGGGATCCTTCCGTTGTAAAGCGTGTGAAGCCGTTCCTTGCTTAACGGCGTGTCCTCTATGTCGGTTCCGCGCCGAGTCAAACAGTAATGGTTTCCCCAAATCCTGGATAGGTGGAACCCAATCCGGCTGGGAGTGACCAACTGTCATACGACAGGTTTGCACGAACGGCGGCCCCTGTCGCCCGTACCGCTCGGTTCCCCGCCGACCGATCTAACATCGGGGGCGTGGCAGGCCGTCGACGCGGATGGTTCCGGACATCCGGGACTCCGAACAACGAATGGGTGCAGCAGGCCCGGCAGGCGCTGACGACCGCCTTCCTGGACATGGACAAGCGGCAGAGCATTGCCGAGGCCGCGGTCGCGGCGTCCGCGGCCCTGTTCCCCGAACGCGGCATGGCCGCGCGCTGGGAGGCCGTGCGTGCCCGCTGCTACGGCGCGTCCGGCGCCTACCTGGCCCTAAACGACCGCCTCGACCAGGCCGAACGCGACGGCACCAGGATCGCCCAGCCCGAAATCGACAGCGTGATCCGGGGTCTGACCGAGGCCGCGGGTGGGGTCGACCAGTTCTATCGCGGCAATCAGGCCCACCTCGAGCACGCCGTCGCCGTGTACGGATCGGTGCCGCAACTGATCGCGCAGGTGCGTGCGCAGGGGCAGCAGCAACTCGCGGCCGTGGCCGCCTCGCCGTACGCCGAATACCCGTCGGTCCGGCAGGCCGCCGCCGCTGTGAATGAGGGACTGGTCACACTCGAGGGTGCGGTGGCCGCCGGTTCCGGACGGTCCGGGCGCGAGGCCGCGACCCGGTTGGAGACCCTCCTCCGGGAGCTGTCCACCGCCCTGGAAGCCGCTCCCGCGAAACAGCATTCGGCCACCACCGCCATCGCGTCCGCGGCCACCCGGCTCGACGCCGCGCGCAATCGGCTCGAGCGAGTCGCGCCCGCCATGTCCGCGCTGCTGCGCGAGTTCGCGGCTGCGTCCTCCGACGATTTGGCGAACAATGAGCGACAAGCCCGGGAGGCCGTCGCGGCCGCCGACGCGGATCTGACCCGCGCCCGGGCCGCCCTCGCCGCCCACGACCCGGAGGATGCGCTCGACCTGACTTCCACCGCCCGCGCCCAGCTCGCCACCGCCGAGGAGCGCGTCGAGACCGTCACCGACCGGCTCGCGCTGCTGCGGCAGGTGCGTGACCAGCCCGCCGACCGCGCCAAGGCCGTCCGGTTCAAACTGCGTGACGCGCAGATGCTGGCCGTGAACAAGGGCGTGGTCCCGCAATGGGGCACCGTGCTCGACGCCCAGTCCGAACGCCTGGAACGCGCCGCCGCGGGCCTGACCGGACGCCACCCCGACTACTGGGCCTACGTGTCCGAACTCGACGCCATCTCCGCCTTCGTCGCCGGAGTGGTCGATCGCATGCGAAATACCGACAGATAGACCGAAAGTCAGCAGGAGGACGGCCGCACCGATGACCGCGATGATCGACAGCGATCCGGAGCTCGCCACAGTCTCCCTGCGTAAGACCGTCCCGCTGCGCCATTTCCGGCAGGTGCCCGGACCCGAGTTGCGGCGGCTGTTCCACCTGCTGCCCGAACCCTTCGGCGGCTCCAGCGACCGCGAACTGCTGGCCATGGCCCTGGGCGCCACCCTGTACGTGCCCGCCACCCGCGCCGACCTCACCGCCACCATCCTGCGGCGCGCCGCGCGCGGTGTGTGCTCGATGGTCATCGATCTCGAGGACGCGGTCGCCGACCACGCCGTGGAGGCCGGGAAACGGCAGGCCGCACGGACTCTCGACGAGCTCGCCGACAGCGGGGAGCCGCATCCGCTGCTGTTCGTGCGGGTCCGCGACGCCGAGAGTATCGGCGAGATCGCCGCCCGGCTGGGGTCCGGAGCGCGGGCGCTCACCGGATTCGTGCTGCCCAAATTCGACGCCGCCCGCGCGGGCGACTACCTGCGGGCCGTGACCGCCGCCTCGGAGCGGTTGGGGCGCACCATGTTCGGGATGCCGGTGCTGGAATCACCCGCGCTGGTGCACCGCGAGACCCGGGACCGGGAACTGCGCCTGATCGGGGACCTGCTGGCCGAGCATCGCGAGCAGATCCTCGCTGTGCGCATCGGGGCCACCGATATGTGCTCCACCTTCGGCATTCGCCGTGACCGCGATCTGACCATCTACGACGTGCGCGTGGTCGCCGACGTCATCGCCGACATCGTCAACTATCTGGGCCGCGCCGACGGGACCGGGTTCACCATCACGGGGCCGGTGTGGGAGTACTTCGCCGACCACGACCGCATGTTCCGGCCGCTGCTGCGCACCTCGCCGTTCGCCGAGATCGACGCGGTGCCGTTCCGGCAGTCGCTGGTCAGCCGCGATCTGGACGGGCTGCTGCGGGAGATCACGCTGGACCGCGCCAACGGGATCCAGGGCAAGACCGTCATCCACCCGTCCCATGTGGCGGTGGTGCACGCGCTGTCGGTGGTGACCCACGAGGAGTACGCCGACGCGCAGGACATCCTGCGCGTCGACACCGGCGGCGTCGCGGCCTCCGGATATCGCAACAAGATGAACGAGATGCGGCCCCATCGCAGCTGGGCGCATCAGATCATGCGGCGCGCCACCGTGTTCGGCGTCACCAATCAAGGAGTCTCCTTCGTGGATCTGCTCAAGGCGCTGGTCGACTCGTGACCGCCGACGCCGCCCTACCCGCGCCCACCCGCGCACTCCCCTGGGCCACCCGAGAACTCGGCCTCACCCTCCACCACACCGATTCCGTGCTCCCGGAACCGGATTGGCGCATCGAGACCCTGATCGAACCCGGCCTGCGCCGCAACCCCCGCCGCGCCCACCTGCTGGTCTCCACGGTCCTGGGCAAACACCTCCCCACCGACCCGCACCGCGTCCTGGACGCGGGCAATCGCCTCGGCGATCTGGTCCGGGAGGTGCTGTCGACCCGCTCAGACCACGGCGGTGCGAGAGCAACTGCACCCCAGGCGAATCCGCGCGTTCCGGCGGTGGTGCTGGGCTTCGCGGAAACCGCGACCGGGCTCGGGCACACCGTGGCCGCCCACATCGGCGCGCACTGCTACCTGCACTCCACCCGCCGCGATGTGTCGACCGCCGAAACGCTGGCGGGTTTCGAAGAGGGGCACTCCCACGCCACCTCGCATCTGTTGCAACCCATGCCCGCCGCGGTGTTCGACAACGATCTGCCCATGGTGCTGGTGGACGACGAGATCTCCACCGGTGCAACGGCACTGGACGCGGTGCGCGCACTGCACACGTACATGCCGCGTACCCACTACATCCTCGCCTCGCTGGTCGACATGCGCACCGAAGCCGACCGCCGCGCCTTCGAGAAGGCGGCCGCCGACCTCGGTGCCCGCATCGACACCGTCTGCCTGGCCACCGGCCGCACCCAGCTGCCGACCGACCTGATCGAATCCGTGGCCGCGCTCCCGGAACCCGCGCTCAACCCGGTCGCCGACCGCCGCGGCGCCTGCACGCGAGTCGAACTGCCTTGGCCCGCAGACGTTCCCGAGGGAGGCCGCCACGGTTTCCTGGATTCGGACGTCGCACCGTTCGACCTGGCGCTCGCGCGGGCCGTGGCCGTGCTGTCGCACGAACTCGCGGAACCGGCTGCCGACGCGAACGGACCGCGCCCGGTCATCGTGATCGCGCACGAAGAGCTCATGTACCTGCCGCTGCGGATCGCGGCGGCACTGGCCGACAACGGCATTCCCACCCGCTACCAGACCACGACGCGCTCACCCGCGTATGTGCTGGATCGGCCCGGCTACCCCCTGCGACGCGGATTCCGTTTCACCGCACCGGAAGCCGGTGAGGACGCTCCGCGCTTCCTGTACAACGCATGTTGGCCGGATCCGGACACGCTCGAGCACCCGATCTTGCTCGTCGTCATCGACACACCCGCTGATACCGAACAGCTCACGGCCACAGGCGGACTCGTCGACGTCCTCACCGCCTCGGGCGCGGACGTGATGCTGGCGGTACTGCCGGACGCCGACCCGCGCGCACTGGCCGTTGCCCGTACCGGCCGCGCGCTGCCGGAACCGTTGTACGGGCCGGAGTTCGGGTCGTATGCGCGGGCGGAGGCGGCGTGGCTGCTGACCGATCTGTCGGGGGTGGCCTTGGAAGCCGAGGTGGGGGAGCGGGAGCGGCGGATTCAGGCGGGGACGGCGCATTACGCGGAGTCGTTGCCGGTGGAGTATCAGCCGGATGCCGCGTATCGGGAGTTGTTCGATCGGGTGCTCGAGGAGAGTGCCGAGCGGTTGGCGTTGGCGGTCGCGACGGTGTCGGAACTGGTGGTGGCCGAACGGGGGAGTGAGGTCGTGCTGGTTTCGCTGGCGCGGGCGGGGACTCCGGTGGGCGTGCTGATGCGGCGGTGGTTGCTGGGGCGGGGGATCGAGGTGCCGCATTACGCGGTGTCGATCGTGCGGGAGCGGGGGATCGACGCCGTGGCGTTGGATTACCTGGCGCGCCAGCATGATCCGGGGCAGATCGTCTTCGTGGACGGGTGGACCGGCAAGGGGGCCATCACCCGGGAGCTCGCCGCGGCGCTGACGGCCTACGAGGCAGCGGGCGGGGCGCGCTTCGATCCCGACCTGGCGGTGCTCGCCGATCCGGGGAGCTGCGTGCGCACCTTCGGCACCCGCGACGACTTCCTCATCGCGTCGGCGTGCCTGAATTCCACCGTGTCGGGCCTGGTTTCGCGCACGGTGCTCAATGACCGGCTGATCGGGCCGGGACAGTTCCACGGGGCCAAGTTCTACGCCGAGCTGGCGGGACAGGATGTCTCCAATCGCCTGCTCGACACCGTGAGCGACTGCTTCGACCGGGTGCGCCCGCAGGTGGGCGCGCGCGTACGCGAGCTGCTGGCCGCCGACCGGACACCCACCTGGGCGGGCTGGGAATCGGTGGAGCGGGTGCGCGCCGAATACGGGATCTCCAGCGTGAACTTCGTGAAACCCGGTGTGGGAGAGACGACCCGGGTGCTGCTGCGGCGGGTGCCGTGGCGGGTGCTGGTGCGCGACCCCGACGCGGGTGAACACGCCCACATCCGGCTGCTGGCGGCGGCGCGCGGCGTGCCGGTCGAGACGGTGCCGGATTTGGCGTATGCCTGTATGGGCTTGATCAAGGATATGAAGGGATAGCTGGTGCGCTCGGTGATGGTGGCGACGGATCTGGATCGAACCATGATCTACACGCGAGCGGCCGGGGGGCCCTCGAACGCGGCGACGGTGTGCGTGGAACACCATGAGGGGCAACCCCTCTCGTACATGACGGAGGCAGCCGCACGCCGGTTGAGCGCGCTCGCCGCGACGGCCGCGGTGGTGCCGGTGACCACCCGCACCATCGAGCAGTTCCAGCGGGTGACGCTGCCCGGCGGCCCGTGGACCTACGCGGTCACCAGCAATGGCGGCACCATCCTGCGCAACGGCCTGCCCGACCGGCGCTGGCGCTCGGCGCTCGACGCCCGGGTGCGCGCCGAATGCGCCACCCTGATCGAGGTGCGCGCGGAATTGCGTGCGCGCGTGGACGAGTCGTTCGCCCTCAAGCTGCGCGAGGCCGACGACCTGTTCTGCTACCTGGTCGTCGACGTCGACCGCCAGCCCGCGAACCTCCTCGCGGATCTCGATGCCTGGTGCCGCCCGCGCGGCTGGTCGGTCTCCCAACAGGGCCGCAAGATCTACGCGATGCCGACGCCGGTCTGCAAGAGCACCGCGGTGCAGGAGGTCCGCAGGCGTTTGCTCGATGCCGGTGAACTGCACCCCGATTCGGTGCTGGCGGCCGCGGGCGACGGCGCGCTGGATGCCGAACTGCTGCGCACCGCCGACCTCGCCATCCGTCCCCGCCACGGCGAACTGCACGAGCGGAACTGGACGGCTCCGGGCGTGACCGTCGGCGCGACCGCTGGCATTCACGCCGCGGAGGAGATCCTCGACTACTTCCTGCGCGTCAGCGCCAACCCGCCAGCAGCTGGTTCACCTGTCCGGACAGGGCACGCTGCAGGAACGGGCCGAAACTGACCCGCGCCACACCGAGTTCGGCGAAGTAGGCGGGCGTGCCGTCGTCGGGCAGGCCGATCGCGTTGACCGGCAGCGGCAGTTCGGCGGTCAGCGTGCGCTGCACCTGCGGATCGTGGCGGCCCACCGGGTAGAGCACGTCCGCGCCCGCCTCGGCGGCCAGCTTCAGCCGGGTGAGCGCGCTGTCGAGTCGCTCCTCGGGAGTGCCGGTGTCCTGGCGCAGGAACACGTCGGTGCGTGCGTTGATCACCACGTGCACGCCGGAAGCGTCGGCGGCGGAACGCAATTCGGCCACCAGGTCGGCGTGCTCCTGCGGGGTGCGCAACCGGCCGCCCTCGCTGTGCACCGAGTCCTCGAGATTGAAGCCCACCGCGCCCGCCTCGAGCAGGCCGTCGATGATCGAGGACGGCTTCTCGGCATACCCGGACTCCAGATCGACCGACACCGGAATGTCCACGGTCGCCGTGATTTCCCGCACCCGGCCCAGCACGTCGGCGAGGGTCATGCCCTCCTGGTCCGGTTTGCCCATCGAATCCGCGAGCGGATGACTGCCGATGGTGAGCGCTGCGAACCCGGCGTCCGCCACCAGTTTCGCGGACCAGGCATCCCACACCGTAGGCAGGATCACGGGATTACCGGGCTGATGCAGTTGCAGGAACGAGGTGGCTTTCTCACCGAGGCTGGTCATGATCTCGATTCTCGACCAGCGCACCGATTTTGGCGACCACCCGCGCCGCATCGGGACCGCTCGCCCGCACTTCCAGGTCGTGGCCGGGAAGCACTCCGAGGGTGAGCACCCGGGTGAGGCTGTCACCCGGGACCGGGCCCGCGCCGGTGGTGGCATTGCGCAGGGTCACGGTGGCGTCGAAATCCCGCAGGGACGCGACCAATTCGGCGGCGGGCCGCGCGTGCAGGCCGTGTTCGCCGGTGACGGTGAAAGTGTCGGTGACCGAATCATCCACAGCGGCAGTGCCTGTGGATGAAAGGGCACCGCCTGTGGATGGCTGTGGATCGATTCCGCGACCGGCCTCGGCCGCGAGACCGAGCTGAGTTCGCTTGGCCGTCAGCGCGCGCTCGGCCTCGGCGGCCACCAGGTCCAGATCGGCTCCGCCCCCGGCCGTCGCCAGCGCCGACAGCAGACCCTCCACCAGCGTGACCCTGATCATCGCCTTCGCCATCAAGTTCACCATCGGCCTCCGCGCTACGGAGGAAGAGGAGTTCGTGGGCA